>JACQDS010000089.1 GCA_016200995.1 Candidatus Azambacteria bacterium
GAGTCGGATATTGAGGCGGCAAAAAGGGAATTTGAAGAGGAGACCGGAATTTCAGAATATGAAATTCCGGATGAAAAAAATTTCTTCATTGAAGAGTATTTTTTTAAAAAAGAGAACGACATTGTCTATAAAACTGTGAAATATTTTATCGCTTTTACAAAGAACAAAAACGTCAATATGCAAATGTCCGAGGTCGCCGATTTTAAATGGCTGCCGTATGAAGAGGCCGTCAGCCAGCTGACATTTCATGAGGGCAAGGATATCGCCAAAAAAGCGAATGAATTTTTAAAACAGCTTAGCCTGATTCTTTAAATACATATATGATTCGCTAAAACTTAGCGCGCCAAACACAAAACACTCAGCATAACCCCGCTTTTTAAAACCATTCCGGAAGCCGAGCGGGCATGGTGCCGCAAACGGCAAAGGGAGGCGATTAAAAGAACCGTCCTTGCCGTTCGGCTGAGCTCAGTCGAAGCCCAGGGGAATTTGATAGCGCGTTTTAAAAAGCAGAGTTATGCTGAGTGTTTGACGAGTACATATGTTTTACAAATAAGCGTTTTTGGAGTAATATTAAAATATATAGAATAATTAATTCAATTTTATGAGAATAGATATAAAAGCGACAAATTTGGAATTAACACCTTCAATAAGCGCATATATAAACGAAAAAGTCGGCTCTTTGGAGAAATTTATAAATGTTTCAGAGGATTTTAAAAGCGGAGAAAGCGCTCCAGTGGAGGCCTTTGTGGAGATAGCCAGAACGACGAAGCATCACAAGCACGGCGATGTTTACAGGGCGGAGATAAATTTAAAGATCAAAGGCGAGCTTCTAAGGGCCGAGCACAGCGATTGGGATATGCGTGTGGCGCTTGATGCGGCAAAAGACTTAATGGAGAGACAGCTGACGGAAGGCAAAAGCAAAAAGCAGACTGTAGATAAAAAAGGAGCAAGGCTAATGAAGAGGCTTATGTCTATCTCTCCGATGGCGTGGTTTACCAAGGAAAAGTAGTAATGAATTTATAAAAACAAATACAAAGCTCTTTCTGGCGTGTTAACGGAAGCGCAGTCAGCCGAAGGCTGGCGTGAGCGCACAGAAGAAAGAGCTTTGTATTTGTTTTATTTAATATAAAAAATAAAGAAAAATGTTTTCAATTTTCGGAGATAAGAATAAGCGGGCTGTTAAAAAGCTCCAAATTATCGTTGACAAGATAAACTTTCTTGAAAAGGAGTTTGGCGGTTTTTTGGTTGACGACTTGAGAAGAAAAACCTTGGAGTTCAAAGAAAGGCTGAAAAAAGGCGAAACGCTTGATGATATTTTGCCTGAGGCCTTTGCCGCCGTTAGAAGATCGGCGCAATTAACCCTTGGAATGAGGCATTACGATGTTCAGCTTATAGGCGGAATGGTTTTGCATCAAGGCAAGATCGCCGAAATGAAAACAGGAGAAGGAAAGACGCTTGTCGCCACTTTACCGGCGTATCTTAACGCTTTGGCGGGAAATGGCGTGCATATAGTCACCGTCAACGACTATTTGGCGAAAAGAGACGCATCTTGGATGGGGCAGGTTTACGACGCTCTCGGGCTTTCCGTTGGCTGTGTCAATCACGGCGTTTCGTATCTTTATTCTCATCCGGCATCGCGCGAAGCGGAGCTTGATAAAGAGCGCGACGAAGACGGAAGCTTTAAAGTGGCGGATGAATTTTTAAGATCTTGCTCAAGAAAAGAGGCTTATGCCGCTGACCTGACCTTTTGCACGAACAACGAGCTTGGTTTTGACTATTTGAGAGACAATATGGCGCCTTCGGAAGAGGAGGTTGCCGGCCGAGGAACGCATTTTGCGATAGTTGATGAAGTTGACTCTATTTTGATAGACGAAGCAAGAACTCCGCTGATAATCTCCGCCCCGCATGAAGACTCCACCGGGCTTTACGCGCAGTTTGCAAAAATAATTCCGCACTTAAAAGAGAACGAGCATTTTAATATTGATGAAAAGATGCGAGCGGTGACTTTGACAGAAACCGGCATAGACAAAGTTGAAAGCCTGCTTGGCATAGGAAATATTTATGATACAAGCATCTCCGGAAGTTCCGGTTTAAGATATGTACACCATCTTGAGCAGGCTTTAAGAGCGCACGCGCTTTTTAAAAAAGACAAGGATTATGTCGTGAAGGCCGGAGAGGTTATCATCGTTGATGAATTTACCGGCAGGCTGATGCCCGGAAGAAGATATTCCGAAGGGCTTCATCAGGCGATAGAAGCAAAGGAGGGTGTGATGGTGCAGAGGGAGTCAAGAACACTCGCCTCGATCACATTTCAAAATTATTTCAGGCTTTACAAAAAGCTTTCCGGAATGTCCGGAACGGCCGACACATCGGAGGAGGAGTTTATTAAGGTTTTTGGAGTTGATGTTGTGAAAGTTCCTTCAAACAAGCCAAGCGCAAGGCAGGATTTTCAAGATCTGGTCTACAAAAACGAAAAAGGCAAGTTTAAAGCTTTGATAGAGGAGATCAAAAAATTAAATGAAACCGGACGGCCTGCGCTTGTCGGCACAGTTTCAATTGAGAAAAATGAATATCTTTCGGAGCTTCTCAACAAAGAAGGGATAAAGCACGAAGTTTTAAACGCCAAAAACCACCAAAGGGAAGGCGAGATAATCGCGCAAGCCGGAAAGTTCGGCGCTGTCACTATTGCGACAAATATGGCCGGCCGAGGGGTTGATATCATATTAGGTGGTAGCCCTTACAACGAAGCGGAGGCAAAAAGAGTGAGAGAGCTTGGCGGGCTCGCGGTGTTTGGCACGGAAAGGCATGAGTCAAGAAGGATAGACAACCAGTTGAGAGGCAGAGCCGGCAGGCAAGGCGACCCGGGCTCTTCGCAGTTTTTGATTTCTATGGACGATGAGCTTATGAGAATATTCGGAGCTCAGAAGATAAAATCAATGATGGATACTTTGGGAGTTCCCGATGACCAGCCTATCAAAAACCCGATAATCACAAGATCAATAGAATCCGCTCAGAAAAAGGTGGAGGGTTTTAACTTTGATTCAAGAAATTATGTCTTGCAGTATGACGAAGTGATGAATAGGCAAAGGGAGGCGGTCTATTCCGTCAGGAGGGATATTTTAAAAGCAAAAGAGACAAAGGAAAAGGTTTTGGAGTATATAGACAAAGAGCTTGGAGATATGGTAAGCGCGCACACACAAGATGAATATTCCGAAAAATGGAATTTAAAAGAGATATTTGAAGATGTAAGATCAATAATGCCGGCCGGCGAAGATCTGCTTTTTAAGATCGAGGAATTTTCAAAAGCCCACATATCTCCGCGAGAGAGGAGAGAAAAGGTGGAAAAATATCTGAAAGATGTAGCAAGAGAGCTTTATGAAAAAAAAGAGAATGAGCTTGGCAGCGCGGTGATGAGGCAAGCGGAAAAAGCGATAATGCTAAGAAGCATTGATGCTCTTTGGATGGATCACTTGGAGGGGATAGATTACTTGAAAGATTCGGTCAGGCTGAGAGCTTACGGCCAGAAAGATCCGCTCGTGGAGTTTAAAAATGAGTCGCACATTATGTTTGAGGGACTTTTGGGCGCCATAGGCAATAATATAGCAAACACAATATACAAGATCGGCCCGATAACGCAAGTAAGAACAGAGACGCCAAAAAATATATCTTTAAGCGGTGGCGGGATCCAAGAGAGCGGCAAGCCGGCAGGCGCCGCAAAAAGCCAAAAAGTTGAAAGAAACGACCCATGCCCGTGCGGCAGTGGCAAAAAATACAAAAAATGCCATGGAAAATAAACTTAAATTAGGAATATACAAGCATTACAAAGAAAATAAATATGAGGTTATTGGAGTTGCAAAACACAGTGAAACTGGAGAGGAATTAGTAGTGTATAGAGCTTTGTATGGCGAGTTTGGATTGTGGGCGCGTCCGCTGAAAATGTTTTTGGAGAATGTGGAAGTTGGCGGTAAAACGATTCCTCGTTTCAAGAAAATATAAAAACTCCCGATCCTCTCGGGAGTTTTTTCTTTATTTTTCACCGGGTTTTTTCCAGCTCTCTATGGAAGGTCCGTCATCTTTTGAGTCGTCATCGCCGGCGCCATCGTCAACCTTTCCGCAGGTGTTAAGTCCTAAAGTTTTTGATATAGGGCAGAAGCCGGCAAGAGAGGTGAGTATTAAAATAGCGGCCAAAGCATACCACCAAGGGTTGTATGTGTAACCGACCCATAAAAAGACCAAACCGAGGATGAATCTTATCATTCGTTCGGTTTTTCCTACGTTGCACATCATAAATTTATATGTTAATTATAATGTCAAAGCTCTTTATTTAAGCTTTATTTTATTATATCATAATAAGGTTATATTTGTTAACAGTAAAACTTATGGAAAATATCAAAGTTAACACGCCTACCGTAGTGGTGGTTTTTGGAGCCAGAGGCGACCTTGGCAGAAGGAAGCTTTTTCCGGCCTTTTTTGACCTTTATTCAAAGGGAATCTTGCCGGACAAATTCAAGCTGCTTGGCGTTTCCAGAGCCGGAATATCAAAAGGCGAGTTTGAGGAAGTGGTGAAAAATTCAATATCGGAGTTTTACAAAGGCGAAGCAAGAAGCGAAAAGCTCGCCGGTTTTGCCGGGCTCTCGGATTATCTTTGCGGAACATTTGAGGATTTTGAGATGTACAAAAAAATATCGGAAGAGCTTTTGAATATGGACAGAGAGTTCGGCGTCTGCTCAAACAAGCTTTTTTATCTTGCCGTTCCGCCGAAAAACTATGAAACGATATTGAAAAATCTGGACAGGTCGGGCTTAACTATCCCTTGCAGTGGCGCAGAGGGATGGACAAGAGTTTTGATAGAAAAGCCTTTCGGTTCGGATCTAAAAACCGCAAAATCCCTGGACAGGCTTTTGGGCGAGCTGTTTCACGAGGAGCAGATCTTCAGAATAGACCACTATTTGGCGAAAGAGACCATCCAAAATATTTTAACTTTCAGGTTCACAAATACTCTTTTTGAGCCGATCTGGAATAATAAATATATAGAGAAGGTTGAGATAAGTCTTTTTGAAAAGCTTGATGTCTCCGAAAGAGGGGGATTTTACGACGGCATAGGCGCTTTGCGGGATGTCGGCCAAAACCATATTTTGCAGATCTTGGCATCTATTGCTATGGAAAATCCAAAGGAGCTCAACGCAAAAAATATCAGAGCGAAAAGAGCGAAGGTTCTTTCGGAGCTTAAGTCAATCTCAAAAAAAGAGATGCAAAATTCCGTCGTTAAAGGTCAGTATGAGGGATACTTAGATGAGAAGGGTGTCGCGGAAGATTCAAAAACCGAGACATATTTTAAGCTTAAAGCTTTTTTAAAAAACAAAAGATGGAAAGGGGTGCCGTTTATTTTGGAGAGTGGAAAGGCGCTTGCGGAATCCAAAATAGAAGCAAAGGTGTTTTTCAAAGAAAAGAAGCCGTGTTTTTGCGCCGCTCCGCACGAAAAGCATGTTCATCAAAATATTCTGACATTTAAAATTCAGCCCGATGAGTCAATTATGCTTCAGTTTTACGTTAAAAAGCCGAGCCTAACTATGGACTACACAGAGCAGGATCTGACTTTTAAATACGGTGGAGATGCCTTGGGCAATGTTATGCCGGATGCGTACGAGAAGATACTTTTTGACTGCATAGTTGGCGATCAGACTTTGTTTACCAGCACGAAAGAGGTAATGTTTTCTTGGAAGTTCATTACAGCAATACTAGAGGTATGGCAGAATGAAGAACCGAAGATCTATCAAAAGGGAAGCGAGGGTCCGGATGCTTCATAGACATTTTTTAAAAAAGTGATATTATACAAAAAGCAAGCATTAAATAAAAATATATGGAAAAAATGCACCCTGAAGAATGGGAAGATATTGAACAGAGGGTAAATGAGGCTGAAAAATCCCAAAGAGAAGCTAGGTCAAAAATTGAGCTTGAAGAAGGGTCTTCCATCGTTCTTTCTGAAGAAGAATCGGAAAAGAGGGGGAAGATAGGAATTTCAAGGAGGCTTGAAGATCTCGGAATTTCAGAAATTGATATAAGCGAAGTAAACAAGGAGCTTGCTTCGGAAAAAGATGCTTTGGAGCGCGAAGCTGAGGAGATTTTGGGTCCGGAAGACTCTCCTGAAGGAGTGAATAAAAACGATATCGCCCAAGGCCTTGCCGGAGTAGGCACGAAAGAAGCTATGGCATTTCGGAAAAAATATTTCACTGATCCGACATTAATGGCAAAAAGTTTTAGTACTGATTATACTGCATATAAAGGCGTTATCTGCCGTTATGGATATGAGAAATAGCGGTGGCTTGGAAATTTAGGATTTTGAGGATGTAAACTACTTAA
>JACQDS010000090.1 GCA_016200995.1 Candidatus Azambacteria bacterium
ATAAATGCAATTACGTACATAAAACGCTATCGCTGATTAAGTACGTAATTGGAAAATCTGGATTGTATAAGTTCAGTTTCTAATTTTTTTAAAATATGCTATCATATTTATAATATGAATCCCGTTAGAGGCAGTAATCATTTCAACAATATGCTTTTATTTTATTATCAATTAATTTGGCAAGCCTCTAACGGGGCAAGCCTCTAGCGGGATGAAAAAGCTGATATTTTTAATACTCATTGTTGCTTTGGTGGTTTTTTTGGTTTCTAAGTTTGGCGCAGACAGAATTCTCAATGGATCATTGCCGGGAGACTTTTTGTATTCTTTGAAAAAATCTTGGGAGTGGGCGAATCTGAATCTTTTGACATTTACCGATGAAGGCAAGGTTAAGCTCGAGTTAAAGTTTATGCAGGAAAGAGTCTCCGAGCTGGAGCAACTTCAAAAAGACGGAAAGCTGACGGTTGAAAAAGCAAAGCAATTGACAGATGAGTATAACAATCTTGCGCAAAGTGTTAACAAAGGCATCACTGATATTCAAGGCGCGCAAAACAGCGTTGATAGTTTGGTTCGTCAGGCGCAGGAGATATCGCAGAAACACAAAGGCGCGGTGGATGAGATTATAAAGAGCGCTCCGGGAACGACCGCTGATCTTTTGAAAAAAGCTTCGGATCTTGGAGAGAGTCTTTTTAAAAAAATTAGCAGATAAAATATTATGGAATACAGGCTGAAAAAACAGATCACTATAGCGGCTGCGTTTTTTGCGGCGGTTTTTTTGATCTTTTTAGCATTCTTCTTTTCCGGCGGACAGGCGCCTTCTTGTTTTGACGGCAAGCTTAATCAGGAGGAAGAGAGGGTGGATTGCGGCGGTCCGCATTGCGCGCCATGCGCGGCTCTTTATATGGAAAACATTCAGGTCGTTTCTGCTGATTTTTTGCTTTTTGATGGCAGGTATGATGCTTTTGCCGTTGTTAAGAATCCAAATTCTCAGTATGGCGCAAGCGATCTTAAGTATAGATTCAAATTTTACGATAAAGATGATCAATTCATCTCGGAAATTTCAGGGAAAAGTTTCATATCGGCCGGAGAAGCAAAATATATAGCTTTAAGCAATATCGATCTCGCCGCTGCGCCGGCTTCCGTAAAAATTGAATTTGACCCGGTTATTTGGAAGGAGCAAATGCGGACAAACATCAAGCTTCCGATATTTTCCAAAAAATATGAAAATACATCGGGTCTTGGTGTGATAGGAGTTTCTCAAGTTTCAGGAGTTATAGAAAATCAATCCAATTATTCTTTTTCGGATGTTGGTCTTTTTGCCGCCCTGCTTGATAAAGACGGAAAATACATAGCGGTCAATCAAACCAAAATAAACAATCTAAGGTCCGGCGAAAGAAGGGATATTGTCATCCCTTGGTTCTCCGAGATAAAAAACAGCGCTGATGTGGCGAAGGTTGTGGTTGAGGCGTCTGCCAATGTTATCGACGACTCTAATATACTGAGATGATCCTAATACCGCAAATTAAAAAAATGGACTGGATGCTTGTCGGGTCCGCTTTGTTTCTGGTACTGTTTGGCATATTGGAGATTTTTGCCATAAATAAAAACTCTCCCGATATGGCTGTTATTTTATCAAAGCAGTCAGCAGCTTTGGTTTTAGGCGTTTTTTCCATGTTTGCCGCAGCTTTTTTTGATTATAGGTTTTTCAAAAACAATTCATACGCCGCCATAATATTTTACATATTATCTCTTGCGGTACTAGGAGTTTTGCTTGTCATCGGTTCGCACATCAGAGGCGCGGCCGCTTGGATAAAGATAGGTTCATTTTCAATTGAGCCTGTCGAATTTGTAAAGATAGCCTTGATAATACTTTTCGCAAAGTTTTTTTCTCAAAGGCACATTGAGATGCACCGGTTCTTCCATATCCTTGTTTCCGGGGTTTATCTCGCCCTGCCTTTGTGGCTTGTGCTTTTGCAGCCGGATCTCGGCTCGGCCATAGTTGTGTCCGGCATCTGGGTGCTTATGATGCTTGTCTCCGGAATGTCAAAAAGGCATCTTTTGATATTGATGCTTATAGGCGCTTTGGCTGCTTCATTTGCATGGTTCAATCTTTTCAAAGAATATCAAAAAGAAAGGATAATGACATTTCTCAATCCGTATGAAGATCCGCAAGGCGCCGGCTATAATGTAATTCAATCAATGATAGCGGTCGGGGATGGCGGATTTTTCGGCAAAGGTCTTGGACACGGCTCGCAAGTGCAGTTTGGCTTTTTACCGGAAGCCCATACCGATTTTATGTTTGCTTCCATTGCCGAGGAATTCGGATTTTTCGGGATAATAATCATTTTCACCCTCTTGTCTGTAATGGTTTGGAGGGTTGTAAAGATAGCGGCGCTTGCCGAAAATAATTTTGCAAGGCTTTTTTGCATCGGGTTTGCAAGCTGGATATTCGTTCAGGTGGTTATAAACGCCGGAATGAATTTGGGAATAATGCCTGTCACCGGAATAACATTTCCATTTTTAAGTTACGGCGGATCAAGTTTGGTCGCTTTATTTATCGCTTTGGGGTTGGTTCAAAGCATAAAGCTAAGAAGTTAAAAACTTAAAATTTGA
>JACQDS010000091.1 GCA_016200995.1 Candidatus Azambacteria bacterium
CTTGTACACTTCGTTTGCCGAAGCATCCGCCGCTATCTTAAGCGACCTGATGATCGGCGTGCCGGATTTTAAAAGCGAGGCCATCACTCTCGCCAACCTGCTTAAGATAACCTTTCTTATCAATCCGCCGATAAGCGGAATGCGCGATATGATATTATAAGTGACGACTTTTCCGGTTCTTGTTTTCCTGAAAAGCTTCACGCCGACAACGAACAAGATCAAAAATATAAAGATGGAAAACCAATTTGAAGAGATGAAATTGCTTACATCAAGAAGTATCTGTGTCGGCACAGGGAGTTTAACGCCGGATTGCGTGAATATCTTTGTCAATCTCGGCAAAACAAACAAGATCAAAAGAAAAACTATCGCAAAAGATGCGACCAAAAGCAAAGCCGGATAAGCCACAGCCGCTCTGATCTTTTTTACGAGGTCATTTTCCTTTTTAAGCTGCATTTCAAGATTTTTAAAGGTCTGCTCAAGCGTTCCGGATTCCTCGCCGGATTTGACGGTGTTTATGTAAGCGTCCGAAAAAAACTTCGGATATTTTGAAAGCGCTAAGGAAAGCGACTGGCCTTTTTCAAGGTCAAATTTTACGGTTGAAAATATTTTTTTGAGCATCGGCTTTTCCGCGTCTTCATAGAGAATATCAACCGCCTCAAGCATATCAACACCGGAAGATATCATAGAGGACAAATTTCTTGAAATAAGCATTTTGTCCACTATTGAAAGTCTGGAAAACATAGTGAGACCACCGGAATCTTTTTTTAGCTTGCCTTGCTTCCTCTCTTTTATCGATATCGGCGTTAAGCCCTGTCCGGCAAGATACTCCAAAACAGCCTCTTTGTTTGGAGCTTCGTAATACCCGTCTTTTATTTTTCCATCTTTTGTTGACGCTAAAAAATCGTATTTCATTTATTAGCTTATAGCTATTAGCTTTGTTATCATTACATTTAACATTTTCATGGTTTCTAATAACAGATCGTCTACTTTATTATAGTTTAATTTTTCACCAAATGACAATCTCTTTGATATCTCTATCTGGATTTCCAATTCAGCTCCGGAACCATAAGCAATTATTAAAAAGCTACGAAGCTAACTCGCTATTCCGCTGTCACTCTCATTATCTCTTCAACCGTTGTCACTCCTCTTTCAACTTTCAAAAGCCCATCCTCAAACATTGAGACCATCCCTTCCTCTCTCGCTACGTTTCTTACGACATCCGCCGAAACCTTGCCGTTGATCAGCTCTTTTATCTTTGGCGTTATCTCCATTACTTCATATATGCCTATTTGGCCGTGATAGCCTGTGAAATTGCAGAGATTGCACCCCTTGCCGATATATACTTCCTTTGGCACCACAGGATTTTTTTGACCGCGAATAAGAAGCTGGGATTCTATGGACTTTTTCAATTCTTCCGATGGCGCAAAACTTGAGATGCAATGCGAGCAGATCTTTCTTGCGAGCCTTTGAGCGATGACGATGCTGACCGTGCTTGCTATCAAAAACGGCTCGCCGCCCATATCTATCAGCCTTGGGACGGCGGTCGGCGCGTCGTTGGTATGCAAAGTGGAAAGCACCAAGTGGCCGGTCATCGAAGCGTTAAGCGCTATCTCAACCGTTTCGTTGTCTCTGATCTCGCCCACCATAATGATGTCCGGATTCTGCCTCATAAGGCTTCTCAGTCCGTTAGCAAATGTGATTCCCGCCTTGGCATTGACCTGCGTCTGATTGATCCTTTGAACGTCATATTCTATCGGATCCTCTATGGTGGCGATGCTGACATTTGGCGTATTTAAAATATGAAGCATTGAATAAAGAGTGGTGGTTTTTCCAGAACCGGTCGGGCCGGTGATCAAAAGCATTCCAAAAGTTCTCTTGAGGCTTCTTTCAACTTTTTTGACAACATCCGCAGACATCCCAAGATCGGCAAAGCTCAACGGCGTCGCCGCGCCTTTAAGAATACGCATAACCACTTTTTCTCCATAAAATGTCGGCATCACCGAAACTCTGATATCAACTTTTTCCTCTTCCATATCAAATCTGAATCTGCCGTCTTGCGGAGTATGGCGAATATCTATCTGCAAAGCGGAGAGGATCTTCACTCTGGCTATCAAGGCATCGTGAAGCTCCTTTGGCAAAGTTGTAATGTCTTTTAAAACTCCGTCTATTCTGTATCTGACAAGCACTTCCTCCTCGCCTCTTTCAATATGAATATCCGAAGCGCCGGCAACCACCGCATACTCCACTATGGAATCCACTATTTTCACTATCGGCACAAACTCCGCCATCTTCGCCAGATTGTCTTTGTCCGCGCCGGAGCTTAAAGCGCCCTTAATAGATGTTTCTATAATATTGCTAAACTCTGTTCTGATATCTTTTTTAAATTCCTTAAATACGGATTTGATGCCGGAGTGGGTGGCGAGGCAAGGCACAACATCCATATTTAGCTTTGAGGCCACGATGCCTATGGTTTCAAGATCGGCAGGATCCTCCATCGCAAGCTTGGCTGTTTTTTTCTCTTCATCAAGATCAAAAACGACAACGCCTTTGGATTTTGAAAAAGATTCCGGCAGAAGATCGAGAAATTTCCTGTCCACCCTCATCTTTGAAAGATTCACAGCTTCCACATCAAAAAATTCCGCCAATATCTCGGACAAAAACTGCTCGGTAATGATGTTTTTCCCCAAAAGCACCCTTCCTATATCCGCGCCGCTGTGCGAGGACTCAAGCTTGGCTTCATCAAATTGCTTCTCACTGACAATGCCGGATTCAAGAAGAACTTTTTTAAGATCTTGTTCGCTGATGTGCATAAACTAAATCGTAAAAATATATAAATTTAAAATTTTCGCCAAATAAACTCCGAAAACAAATGTCGCAAGATAAGAAATGGGAAAAAGGTATGTTAGACCTATATTCTGTTTAAGATCTTTCTTTGATATTGAAACATAAGAGAGATAAGCCAGGGCGGCTAAAAATATAAATCCAACATAAATAAAAAAGTAAGGCCATCCGGCAAGCAAAGAAAATCCAAGAAAAAGATAGCCGTCTTCAAGGGTCAAGAACCGCTTTTTAAAAAGCCTCCCTATAAGATAAAATACGGCCAACATCAAAAGCCCGAACACAAGAGAAGCTAAAGCCTGAAAAAAGAAATTAAAAAAACTACTTTGAAAAAAATAACTGATGTCCGCATAGGGCGGCAAGAAATACTTGGCAAACTTATCCGATCTCCAGAAAAAATATTGAACGCCGGATTTTAAAAATGCCAAAAAAAACACCGATCCAAAAGCGGAAAAAAATAAAACCTTTGCGATCTTGCCGTTAAGCCCCTTTTTTAAAATATAAAAAAGAACAAAGAGAGAAGAACCTACGGCAAAAATATTAAAAGCCGATGATGTGACTTTATTTATAAGATCAATATTCATCTTCTCATTATAACACAAAACCCCATTTTATATAAATGGGGTTTTGTGTTTACAATTAGTATTTTACTTTGAATTACAAAATGCCAGATGCGAGGCGCGGAGGCGGAACGAAGCAAATGGCGTTTTGTAGTTCAAAGTATATTATTGAGCTGTTGCCGGAAGGACCGTCAGGTCGGTTCCCACCTCGTAGCGAGTTGTGCTGTTTCCGCCGTCTTTTACCATTCTGTTATCGGTGGATGTGTATGCCGTGCTTTCAAGAGCTGTGTCCAATTCAAAACGATTGTTCGTCAAACATCCGTATCTGTAATACAAGCCGTTGGTTTTTGTATTTACAGGATCAACAGGCAAGTTTGAAACCGGAGCGCCGCTTGTGACCGTTGAGAAATTGACAGGGACCCAGCCGGTGCCGTCATTTGTCGTTGTGCCAGTGCCTTTTTGTGTATAAGCCCAGACGGTATCATAAGCGCTGACGTATATTTTGTTTGTGTTGTCGGTTATAGGAGATGTCGCCGAGCAGTTCGTCACTCCACCCAAAGAATTAGATGCATTATCCTGCAGGTACAAACTGATAGCGGTTTTCATAGTAGCAAGATCGGAGATCCTTTGGACATCACGGCTCTTTTTTAAGATCTCAACCGGATCAATAAAAAACACTACAACGACTGACAAAATGGCAATTATGGAGATCACCACCAAAAGCTCAAGAAGCGTAAAGCCTTTGTTTGATTTTTTATTTTGCATAAAATTCATTAAAGATTATTAATTTTTATTTTTAAATACTTCTTCTATTTTCTTCATCAGATCCGCAAGTTTGATATTGCTTTTTGTCACAAAATCAACCGCCCCAAGAGAGATCCCTCTTTTAACATCCTCTTCCTGCCCGAGATTTGAAAGTATCATCACCGGTATATCTTTTATTTTCTCATCTTTCTTCATCTCGGTCAAGACATCATATCCACTTTTTTTCGGAAGCATCAGATCAAGCAAAACCAAGTCCGGCATCGTTTCGCCGGCTTTTATGATGGCATCCTCTCCGTCATAAGCGGAAACAACTTCATAACCTGAAGATTCCAGCTTATTTTGATATATCTGGTTAAGCGTTGCCTCATCCTCCACAACTAGAATTTTCTTCTTTTCCGATTTTGGCATTTATTTTCCATATATGCGACTGGTTATTATAAGATTATACTACCAATTCAAAAAAATTGGAAATCCAAAAATCTACCAGTCCAAAGCGCCTCCGACTTTGTATTCCGTCACTCTTGTCTCAAAAAAGTTTTTCTCCTTGCTTAGATCGATCGCCTCCGACATCCAAGGAAAAGGATTCGGTGTGTTGTACTGCTCCGGAAGGCCTATTCTTTGAAGCCTTCTGTCGGCGATATGTTCAATATACTGCCTGAAGTTCTCCGAGTTCATTCCGAAGATGCCTTTTGGAAAGACCTCCTGCGCAAATGTTATTTCCAGTTCGGCGCCGCGCTTTATAAGCTTTATCATCTTCTCCTGAAACTCCTTCGTCCAAAGCTCTGGCTGTTCCTCCTTTATCGTGTTTATCATATTTATTCCAAAGTTCAGATGCTGTGATTCATCGCGCATAATATACTGGATCTGCTCCGCTGAACCGACCATCTTATTTTGCCTCTGAAATCCGAACATAACGGCAAAAGAGCTGTAGAAAAATATGCCTTCAAGAATGATTGAAAAAACTATCATATTCTCAAGAAACTTCTGGTCGTTCTCAAGTGTTCCGGTTTTAAAATTCGGATTGAAGATACCCTCATTAAAACTCAAAATAAAATTGTCTTTGTTGTAGATCGCCTCCACCTCGCGATACATATTGAATATCTCTCCCTCGTCCAAAGCGAGGCTTTCAACTATGTATTGATAAGCGTGCGTGTGGATAGCCTCCTCGTAGGACTGCCTCAAGATATACATTCTGCATTCCGGCGAGCTGATGTGCTTATAAAAAGCGAGCGCGACATTATTGGCGGCGATCGAATCGGCGGTCGTAAAAAAACCTAAAACTGTTTTTAGGGCTTTGCGTTCATCCTCCGACAAAACAGATGTCGATTTCCACTGCTCAATATCTTTTTGCATTCCGATCTCCGTCGGCAGCCAATGATTGGCGTTGCCGGCAAGATAGGCATCCCAAGCAAACTTATGCTTCATCGGATAAAGCTGAATGACATCGGCATCCTCGCCGTTTATTATTCTTCTTTTGTTGATATCAACTTTTTCGTTTGTTTTTTTTATTGGCATTTTTATGAATTATGATTGATGAATTATGAATTACTGACAAGACTCACAGTCAGGATCCAATATTTTACACAATTTTGGCTGCTTAGCAGACTCTGCTTGGGTTGTTTTTGCAACAGCAAATTCTACCCTGGGTCTTTCTTCTTTTATCTCTGCCTTTGCCGGAACCGGCTTTGCCTCCTGTCTTATGTGAGTTGAGCCGAACTTTGCCGTGCTGACCGTTGATTTTTCAACTTGCGAGATCGCGAGCGTTCTTAAGTAATAGGTCGTCTTAAGCCCCATATCCCAAGCGTAAAGATAAACCTCGCTAAGCTTCTGGCCTGATGATCCGTGAAAATAGATGTTTAAAGATTGGCTTTGATCGACCCACTTGCCTCGGTAGGCGGCGGATTTGATAAGCCATTCCGGCTCTATCTCAAAGACCTCTTTGTATTTCTCTTTCAGCTCATCCGGAATTTCAGGAATATTTTTGACACTGCCATCGTAATATTTTATCTTGCCGAGCATCTCATAATCCCAAAGATTAAGCTTTTTTAAGTCGTCAACAAGATAAGGGTTGATGACTATGAAATCTCCGCTGGCGTTTGATTTGACATAAATATTTTTGTAGATAGGCTCGATCGTCGGCACAGAACCGCAGATATTTGAGATGGTGGCTGTCGGCGCGATCGCCATGCAATTTGAATTTCTCATGCCGTTTTCTTTGACCTGTTTCTTCAAAGACTGCCAGTCCATTGTTGAGCTTCTTGGGACATCAATTTTTATGCCTCTTTCTTTCTCCAAAAGATCCAGCGTATCAAGCGGGAAGATCCCTTTCTCCCACTTTGAGCCTTTGAATGTTTCGTAAGCGCCCCTTTCTTTTGCGAGCTCGGAAGACGCCAAGATCGCGTAATATGAGATCATCTCCATGCTCGTGTCGGCAAACAAAACGCAGGCATCAGAATCAAATGTCGCGTTCATCATGTACAGAGCATCCTGAAATCCCATCACTCCCAAACCGACCGGGCGATGCTTCAAATTGGAAATTTTAGCCTCTTTTGTCGGGTAGAAATTTATATCAATGACATTGTCAAGCATTCGCATCGCCAGAGAAACAGTCTCTTTCACCATCGTTTCGTCAAGCTTGCCGTCTTTCATATGCATAGGGAAATTAAGCGAGCCGAGATTGCAGACCGCCGTCTCTTCCGCCGAGGTGTTAAGAGTTATCTCCGTGCAAAGATTTGAATTGTGAACAACGCCGACATGATCCTGCGGAGAACGTATGTTTGAAGGGTCTTTGAATGTGATCCACGGGTGTCCGGTTTCAAAAAGCATGGCCAGCATCTTTTTCCAAAGATCTCTCGCTTTTATTTTTTTAAACATCTTTATCTTGCCATCTCCGACAAACCTCTCGTACTCTTCGTATCTTTTATCAAATTCTTTGCCGTATATATGATGCAGGTCCGGCGTTTCTTCCGGAGAAAAAAGCGTCCAATCGCCGTCCGCCTTGACCCGCTTCATAAATAGGTCCGGGATCCAGTTTGCCGTATTCATATCATGAGTTCTTCTTCTTTCATCTCCGGTGTTTTTTCTCAACTCCAAAAAGTCCTCTATGTCCATATGCCAAGTTTCAAGATACGCGCAGGTCGCGCCCCTCCTCCTGCCGCTTCTGTTGATAGCGACCGTCACATCATTGGCGATCTTTAGAAATGGGATAACACCCTGACTTTCCACTCCGGTGCCTTTGATGAAAGCTCCGGTTGCGCGAAGGTTCGTCCAATCCGTTCCGATGCCTCCGGACCACTTTGAAAGCTGAGCGTTATCCGCATAAACTTTAAATATATGATCCAAAGAGTCCTCAACTATATTTAAATAGCAGGAGCTGAGCTGCGGATGCTGGGATCCGGAATGAAAAAGCGTCGGAGTGGAAGGCATAAATCTCAAAGTGGAGATAATATCGTAAAATTGGCCAGCTTTTTCGTTTTTATCTTTTTCGTTTATCGCAAGCCCCATAGCGACGCGCATCCACAAAGTTTGAGGCGCTTCTATTCTTCTTTTGGTTTCCGGATTTTGAACGAAATATCTGTCGTAAAGCGTCTGAACTCCGAGATAGATCAGAAGCTCGTCTCTTTTGGCTTCCAGCTTCTTGCTAAGTTTTTCAAGGTCAAAACCCAAAAGCCTTTTGTCCAGCTTGCCGGCATCAACGCCTTCTTTTATATTTTTTATGAACGCCTCCTTGTAAACTTTATTTATATCTTTAAAATCTGATTTTTCCGCGCCAAGAGCCTCCTTATAAATGTTTTTCAAAAGAAGCTGAGCGGAGATGAAAGAGTATGCCGGATCCTGCTCTATGAAGGATCTGGTTGTCATTATCAGGGTTTTAAAAATGTCATCCGTTGAAATGCCGTCGTAAAACTCCAAACGGCACTGCTTGACTATCGCATTGACATCCACAACATTTTCGTATCCGGAGATGACATAAGAAAGCGTTTTTTCAAGCTTTTTTGCCGAGAATTTCTCTCTCTTGCCGGATTTTTTGGTAATGTAAAGATCGTTCTCCTCAATTTTTTTTATAACCTCCTCTTTCTGCCTCTCTCTTTCCTTTGCGTGCTCATAGCGATACAAGATATAGGACTTTGCCACATCGTAAAAGCCGTGACTCATCAGATCCTTCTCAACAAAATCCTGCACATTCTCAACGGAAGGCGGAACTTCGGCAGAAAAGCTTTTTTCAAGATTATTGATGACATTGTCTACTATGTCATCAAGCTCTTTGTCGGTGATAGTTTTTTGCAAAGCGTCAAAAGCCTTCTTTATCGCTATTGATATCTTTCTTTGGTCAAAATCAGCGAGCTCCCCGTTCCTTTTCCTTATTCTTTTTATTTTTGTAGACATATTTTTATGAATTATGATTTATGAATGAAGAATTATGAAGAGACAATAATTACGCAAGCAAAAACCTTGCGTAATCACATAAATTCCAGATTTTTAATATTCAGTAGAACTTACGCATTTGGATGAGATACGAGGCGCGCCGAGTATTGAAGCCAAGATGTACTTATATATGTACTTTGAGGCGAGACACGGAGGCGGAACGAAGCAGATCGCCAAATGCGCAAGTTCTATTTAGATTAGATCTTGCCGATAAGATTAACGCCGGGTTTGAGGGTCTTCTCCCCCGGATGCCAACTGGCGGGGCAGACCTGCCCTTTGTGAGTTTTGACAAATATCGCCGCTTCGAGCTTTCTTATAAGCTCAACGGCGCTTCTTCCGATGCTGTTATCGTTCACTTCGTAAGCCACGAGCTCTCCTTCGGGGTTTATGATAAATGTGCCTCTTAAAGCCAAGCCTTCCTTATCTATCAGAACGCCAAATTCCCTTGTCAGTGTTCTGGTCGGGTCGGCCGCCATTGGAAATTTGATCTTTTTTATTGAAGGGGAATTGTCATGCCATGCTTTGTGAACAAAAGCCGTATCAGTGCTAACGCTGACGATCTCAGCGCCCAATTTCTTGAATTTATCGTAGTTATCAGCCATCTCCTCAAGTTCGGTCGGGCAAATAAATGTGAAATCAGCTGGATAGAAAAAGAGTATCAGCCACTGACCCTTGAAGCTTGAGAGCTTTTTCTTTGAGATCTTATTATCCTGAAAGATCTCAAACTCCATATCATTGACCTTTTGGCCGATGACAGGCAATTTGTTTAAAAACTCTCCGTTCTCGCTTTGCATATTTTTATAAATTTAATGAATAAGTATCTCTATTATATTTTTTAAAAAAATTGCTGTCAACTTTGACTGATCGGCATTTCTATTATCTGCCGAAACGCTTCTCTCTTTTGTAAAAATCCGAGATGATCTTCAAAAATTCTCTCTTTGAAAAGTCCGGCCAATATGTATCCGTGAAAAAAAGCTCCGAGTAAGCCGACTGCCACAAAAGAAAATTTGAAAGGCGCATCTCGCCACCGGTTCTTATTATCAAGTCCGGATCCGGCATATCTTTTGTCCAAAGATCTTTCGCAAATCCCGCCTCCGTCAGCTCTTTCTTGCCGCCATTTTCCAAGATCTTTGAAACTGCATTTAGGATCTCCGCTCTCCCGCCGTAAGAAAGCGCTATAAAAAGCGTTATTTTTTTATTATTTTTTGTTTCTCTTTCTATATTCTCAATGCCTTTTTGAATATCAGCCGGAAACCTCTCAACCTGCCCGACAAACTTAACCATCACTCCTTCTTCATCCAAAGCTTCAAGCTCTTCCGATATCATTTTTCTGAGGTTTTTGGGTTCAGTAGAGATTTTCTTATGGACTCAATCAACATAGCGACAAATGGACTTACACCACAAGTAACAATATTGATAGACGCTTCGATTGAAGAGGCGTCAATGAGAAATGCAAAGAAGCTAGTGCGTAGTAAATTCGATGACATGGGTAATGTTTTTTTTCACAAGCAAAGAAGTGCATTCTTAGAACTTTCAAGTCTCCTACAGTGGAATGTACTAAATGGAAGTGATTCAATCGAAAACATTCACTCATTAATAACAGATATCGTTAAAGGCGTTTAATTAATTATACTTGGGGGCATTTTGCCCCCATATTTATTTTATGAAAACTCTTATAGAAAATGCAAAAAAAATAACACAGAATACTGATAGAAAGATGATACCAGAAGGATCTATATTAATTGAAGGTGATATTATAATATCTATTGGATCCGGTATTTGAAACTATGATAAATTGCAAAATCTTAGTGTGGGATAAAAAGATTCTAATGGTAGATGAGAAGAAGATTCTTAAAGATTTGATGTACACTATACAAAAAATTAAAGATGGCCTACCTGATGATTTCTGATTCAAAGAATTGCTCCTGAAATTTAGTAGCATTCTTGATGTCTTCGTCGCTTATATCAACACCATCTTCTGGAACGACAACCAACTTGTCATCATCATCATTTGTTCTGTGTATAACGGCTATACACTTACCTGTGTACTGACTAACCGGCTCATTGATACCAATAATATAAGCGTCTATCCCTTCCCCATCTGGAGCATTTGTATTAGGAATGAATCCATAATTTAATTTATATAAAAATCCGTGCTTTGGATGCTTGGAATTCAATGGCCTATCTATTTTTACATCTACTATCTGCCCTATAAAATCCGTTGCGTAATTTTTTAATTTATATTCCATAACTTAAAATTAATAATATTTTCCTATTATAATAAAAAAAAATGGGTTTGACAATCAATGTGTCAAACCCATTTTAGGTAGTTTGCTATTTTGGCTTTAATATTAATGTACACAAATAATCTCTGTGCACCAAAATAATATCTTTCTGATCAAGCTGGTCAATCTTTACAAACTCCGGCAACATATTATTGTCTAAATCCTTTATGCAATATGGGTCTGGAACGTTAATGTCTGACTCACCTCCATTACTAAATTTATTGACAAGATACGCCCTAGAAGTACAACCCCCTCTGCAAGATTCAATGTAATTGCAATCATTGCACTTTTCTATATTATAAGGTCTTTTTCTGCGATTCCTAAATACCTGAAATGGTATTGACCTTATAATGTCTTGGAGTTCATCCTTCAACAAATCTCCTACTTTATAGTCGTGGGCATATACACAAGGACTCACGGGAACCTTACCATCCGGCGTTATGGAGTGTATCCTAAAAGACTTCGTGCCACATGGACAACCATGACTTGGGAAATTTGATATGCTAGATATTATCGGCTCACTCATTTCTACTGCTTCACATTTAGAAAGAAGTCTCTGTGCAGCTTTAAGGTAAGTCATAACGTCTGGCAAGTCATTAATATGAGACTGTTCTGTTGGTTTTATGAAATTAATGCGAACAAAAGCATTATTTTTCTTAGCCACCCTTACAAGCTCATCTATATGACGTTCACTCAAATTCCATTTCATCCCACACATAACAATCGTATGGTTTATACCATAATCATTGCATATCTCAAGAGCTTTTAATGCATGATTGTAAAGTATTGCACCTCTGTTTTTGTTATGCTCATCAGGAAATGGACTATCAAGGCTTATGTCAATGTCATTCAGAAATGACAATGTCTCTGGATAAACCTTTTCAAGATGTGTCAGCGTAACACCAGCAGTGGTTAAGCCAACAATTATACCGGCATCATAGATAGATCTAATAATATACGGCAGCAGAGTATTTTTAGGATTAGGACCATTTGTAAAAATCGGCTCATTACCGCCAAGATTAACAGTTCTTATATTAATAGAGACTAACTGGCTTACTATTCTATCAATGTCTTCTTTTGTTAAATCTCTACCCTTGTTCCTTACAATCGTAGAGTAACAATGGTGACATCTGTACGGACAATCATTCCCTAATGTCCATCCTATGTTTTCAATGCTTAATGACTCTTCTTGCATTACACTACCTCCTTTAATTTAGAAATGGATTTACTATGCCATCATACACTAAATTATACTTCTTGTAGATCGCTCTGATCATGTTTTCTATCATGAAGTAAAAGTCAATATGTTCCTTGATTGATTCTTCAAGAATTTCCGCATCACCTGAGCTGCTGTCCTTTACGTGATCAATGACTGCTCTAAAAAACTTCAGATCGCACTCCGTAAGCTTAC
>JACQDS010000092.1 GCA_016200995.1 Candidatus Azambacteria bacterium
GCCTTTGGCAAGATACACCATATCAGTTTTGGTGTATTTCTCTGACCAGCGGAGTAGGTTGTATGTTTTGTTTTTAAGCTTTTGTATCATTTTAATGCCCCTCTCTTTTTAGGACGACCATTATTGTTTTTGCGAGGATGTCCAAATCAAGGACGAGAGATCTGTTTTTTATGTAATATAGGTCATATTGGAGCTTTTCTGTGCTGTCTTTGACAGATGCGGAGCCGAGAGGTTGGTTGATCTGCGCCCAGCCGGTGAGTCCGGGCCTCACAAGGTGGCGTATTTGGTAGTGGGGGATCTCTTTTTCAAGGGTAGCTACAAATTCCGGCCTTTCCGGCCTTGGACCGATGAAGCTGATGTCGCCCTTGATGACATTCCAAAGTTGCGGCAGTTCGTCTATTCTTGTTTTTCTTAAAATGTTTCCGATTTTTGTTATCCTTGAATCATTTTCCTTTGTCCATTGAGCGCCTTGCTTTTCGGCATCTTCCACCATCGTTCTGAATTTTAAAAGTTTGAATATCTTTCCGTTCTTTCCGACCCTTGTCTGCGTGTAAAATGCTCCGCCTTTTGAATTTAAGTTTATCGCAATGATGATGAAAGGGAAAAACGGCAAAGTTATGATGCCTAAAATGAAAGCGAATAAAATATCGGAGCCCCTTTTTGTTATTTCATAAATACCTTTTTCCACTTCAAGAAGATTTTCCAAAAACCAAGTTCTTCCGATGATTGACACCGGAATTTTGCGTGTAATCTCAGAATAAAATTTTGGCAGGTCATATACGGTGATGCCAAGCGGCAAAAGGGAATACAAAAGCCCGGCAAGGTTCTGTTCGGATTTTGCATCTTTTGCGTGGACCACAACATTTACTTTTTCTTTTTCAATTATATTTTTTATATTTTCTTCCGAGCCTGAAAGAACACCGAGTATTTTGTAGCCAAGCTGGGGGTTTTCGTTGAGTATCTTTATCATAGAGTTGACCTCCGCGTTTTCACCTATGAATAAAATCCTGTTTGTCAGGGCGGAGGATCTGATGATCCTGTTGTAAGCTTGCCTCCAAAGCGCAAAAAGGATCAAAAATATTCCGATGTCTATCGCAAGGTTTGTTTTTGGCGAGATCAAAAATGATGTTGTCAGATAAAATATTCCGATGGCGGCAAAAGCGCCGACGGCGACGGCTTTCAGTAAAATGGAGTAAAATTTATAATTATTTTTTGCTATGTTTTGATTGTAGAGCCCGGCAAGGTAGAAGATGAATATCCAGACGGTATAAACTATCGTGAACGGTAAAAAGTGGTCTTGCCAGATGAAGCTGTCAAAGCTTGAGCCGTATCTTAAAAGCAATGTTAAATAAAGGGAAATGTACAAAATAAGCAGATCCCCAAAGATCAATATGATTTTTTTAGCCTTTGTTAACATGTTTTTATATCGTCAATAATACAACATTTTTATTTATTTATCAACTGCTTTTTCTTGACATTTGTTCCGTTTAGGTATATAATTAAAATAATGTTGAACATTTAAATTTGTGAAACTGGAGGATTGTGTATGGCTATTAATAATGAGAATGAAGGGCTTGTGAAGCATCTTATTATTGTGAGGGTGGTTTCAAACTCCGGAAAAAGTTCGTTTGTCAGGTCTATTATGACAGATGAAGACGAGGAGTTTTCCGGCGGACAATTTATGGTGGATGAAAACGGAAAGTACCGTTATAGTCCAAGCAAGATAAGTGGGGCGCATCAAAAATGTCAGGACGCTGTGGAAGACGCTATGGAGATGAGCGTCTCTCATATTTTTGTGCATAATACATTTTGCGCGAAGAAAGATATGGATCCTTATGTGGAGCTTGCCGAGAGGTACGGCTACAAAATCCACTATATCATAGTGGAAAGCAGAGGCCGCAAAGGTGATCTCTCCGGAGTGCCTGCGGAGATAAGAGAAAAACAAAAAAAGAATTTTGATATATCGCTTTAAAAAATCCCCGAGCAATAGTTTGCTCGGGGCATTTTCTTTTTTTCGGCGATTTTGATATAATAAAAACTAAATATATTAAGTTAAAAATATGATCCTATCGGATAAAACGTTAAAAGAGATGATAAAAAGCGGGGAATTGGTGGTAAAGCCGATAAAAGAGGAATCAATACAACCCGCTTCAATAGATTGTCATTTGGGCAGTCATTTTCTTATAGTTGATCATCACAGTATGGATTTTATAACGCTTGATTCCGAGATATCTTACACGGAAATTGAAAGAGATTCCATAACCATACCGCCCCATTCTTTTTTGCTTGCGACAACGGAAGAGTATATAGAGCTTCCCGATGATATGGTTGCCTTTGTGGAGGGCAGGAGTTCAATAGGCAGAATAGGGCTTTTCATTCAAAATGCCGGCTGGGTTGACCCGGGTTTTAAAGGCAAAATAACCCTTGAGCTTTACAATGCAAACTCTTTACCGATAAAACTTCAGGCCGGAAGAAGGATCTGTCAATTTGTTTTTGCCAAAATGGATCAAAAAGCGGAGAATCCGTACAGTGGCAAATATCAAGGGCAAAAAAAATCCGTCGGAAGTAGAGTTTTTAAAGATTCAGAAGTTAAAAAAGTCTTAATTTAAAAAAAATGAAGCAGTATTTAGATCTTCTTCTGGAAGTAAAAGAAGAAGGGGTTGTAAAAGGCGACAGGACCGGAACCGGAACGATAAGCTCATTCGGGCATCAGATCCGTTTTGATCTTTCAGAGGGTTTTCCTTTAATGACGACAAAAAAGATGTTTTTAAAGGGTGTCATCCATGAGCTCTTGTGGTTTTTAAAAGGGGATACGAATATAAAATATTTAACAGATAATGGCGTGCATATTTGGGATGAGTGGGCGGATGAAAATGGCAATTTAGGACCGGTTTACGGCTCTCAATGGCGCAGATGGCAGACTCCGGACGGAAGTGTGATAGACCAGATACAAAATTTGATAGAAGAGATAAAAACAAAGCCAAATTCAAGAAGGATGATAGTCAGCGCATGGAATGTTGCCGACATAGAGAAAATGAAGCTCCCGCCTTGCCATTGTTTGTTTCAGTTTAATGTCGCCGACGGCAAGCTCTCCTGCCAGCTTTATCAGAGAAGCGCGGACATCTTTCTTGGTGTGCCTTTCAATATTGCTTCCTACGCTCTTTTGACTATGATGATCGCGCAGGTAACAGGCCTTAAGCTTGGAAATTTTATTCGCACTTTCGGCGACTTGCACATATATTTAAATCATAGAGAGCAGGTTGACCTTCAACTTTCAAGAGAGCCGTATCTATTGCCAAAGATGAAGATAAATCCGGAAGTAAGATCAATCTTTGATTTTAAATACGAGGATTTTGAGCTTTTGGATTACAAATGCCATGAAGCCATCAAGGCTCAGGTGGCTGTATAAATAAATTATGATCTCAATAATAGCGGCGGTAGCCAAAAAAAATGTCATAGGATATAAAAACGCTTTGCCTTGGGGAAACATACCAAAGGATATGGAGCATTTCAAAAATACGACAATTGGCAAGCCGGTGATAATGGGCTTTAACACTTTCAAGTCAATCGGCAAGCCATTAAAAGGCAGGGTTAATATAATTCTTGCAAAAGATCAGGCGGTTAAAGATCAAAATGATTGCATTTTTGTGAGCTCGCCGGAGGAGGCTTTAAAAGAAGCTGAAAAATCAGGCCAAGACGAGATAATGATAATAGGCGGAGCATCTGTTTACAAGTTATTTTTTAAAAATGCTGACAGAATGTATCTGACATTCATAGACGCTGATTTTGAAGGCGATACTTATTTTCCGGAAGTCAAAAACTCAGAGTGGCGGGAGACGGAGAAAAGTTTTTATAAAGCCGGCGAAAAAAGTAGATATGATTTGGAATTTATTACATATGACAGAATAAAATAAACATCATATGAATTTGAGAAAATTTTTAACTTGGTCTGTCTTGTGGGTCATCTCTTTTTTTCCTGTTTTGATCTGGTTTTTATACCAGCCGACAACCGGAAAATTCAGCGATGTTTTTTCTTTTTTCGGCAGTCTTGCGCAGATCTCCGGACTTGTCGGCATGGCGATGTTTTCGGTGGTCTTGGTCTTAAGCGCCCGTTTTGTCTTTGTGGAGAAGGCTTTTGGCGGGCTGGATAAGCTTTATAAAGCGCACCATATTCTGGGGGGATTGGCATTTTCATTTTTGCTTTTTCATCCGGTTTTTTCCGCCATTAAGCTCGCGCAGATCTCTTTTTCCGCAGCTTTATCTTTGTTTTTTCCGAGCAATAACAACGCCCTGAACTTCGGCATCTTCTCGCTTCTTGCGATGATCATTCTTTTGGTGATTACTTTCTACGCGAACTTTAAATATAACACATGGAAATGGACGCATAAATTTCTCGGCTTGGCTTTTTTGTTTGCGATAGCGCATACGCTGCTTATCCCAAGCGATGTTTCAAGAAGCGGATTTTTAAAATATTACATACTAACGCTTGCCGTTTTTGGGGTTTTAGCTTACTCATACAGAACTCTTTTTCAAAGGCGATTGGTTAAAAAATATAAATACACTGTCAGCGAGGTCAGACTGCTTGGCGACAATGTTTTTGAGATAACGATGCAGCCAAAAGGCGCGGCGATGAAATTCGTTTCAGGGCAATTTATTTTCATCTCTTTTCTTGACGACCTCTTAGGCAGAGAGGCGCATCCTTTTTCTTTAGTCTCTTCGCCATCGGAAGGATTTTTAAAGATCAGCGTCAAGTCGCTTGGGGATTTTACGGCAAAGCTCGGCAAGCTGCAGGCTGGAACGGAAGCGGAGATAGAAGGGCCATTTGGCGGATTTTCTTACGGCAAATACGGCCACAAAGAGCAGATATGGATAGCCGGCGGCATCGGCATTACACCGTTTTTAAGCATGCTTAGCTCTATTGGCGAGAAGAGCGAATATAAGGTAGACTTGTATTATTGCGTAAAAAACAAAGGCGAGGCGGTGTACATTCCGACATTTGAAAAATGGAAAAATCCGAATGTCAGGATAATTCCTTTTTATTCCGACGAAAGCGGATTTATAAATGCGGGAATAATTGAAAAAGAGAGCAGTGGGGTTTTAAATAAAGATATTTTGCTTTGTGGCCCGCCGGGAATGATGAATGCTTTGAAAGATCAGTTTTTGGATCGCGGAGTTAAAATCAAAAACATTCACTATGAAGAATTTAAATTAGTTTAATTTTCATGATCATAAAAAAAATAGTTACGGCATCTTTGTTTGTTTTTACCGCCGCTATATTCGGCATAACGGTTTTAAGTATGATCCCGTTCAAGGATTCTTACATAAAAGTCGGTACCAAAAAGCAGGCGTCTCAAAGCGCGGATCAAGCCGGCGGTCAGCCCGCTTTTGGAGTTGGTCCGGCAAACTTTTCCATTGATGAAATTCAAAAGCACAATAAAAAAACCGATTGCTGGCTTGTCATAAAGGATAATGTCTATGATGTTTCGGAATACGTGCCGATGCATCCCGGTGGAGTTTCGGCGATATCTTCAAATTGCGGAAGAGAGTCAACGAGTATTTTTGCTTCTATACACTCAAATATAGCCTGGGATCTTCTATCAGGATACAAAATAGGATATGTCGCTGGCACAGAAGCGGCGAGCGCCACGACAAGTCCGGAAATGGCGGCCGGAGAGAAATTCAACGATGTTAAATCGGCGGTTTTGGCGAAATTCCCAAAGGCCAAAATAATAAAAGTGGCGCCTAGGAAAAATAATTCATATCTGGTAAAATTAAGCTTGAACAACGCCTTATACGAAATTCATCTGGATTCATCTTTTAACATCACCAAACAAGAGGTTGAAGATGATGAGTTTAATTGGGATTTTTTGAATGATGATAACGATGATAAGTGATTTTAAAATATGAATCTCAAAAAAACCGACAAAAAAATATACGATCTTATAAAAAAAGAGATAAAAAGGCAGAAAGAGGAGATAAGCCTTATTGCTTCAGAAAATTATGTTTCTGTGGCCGTGCTTGAGGCGCTCGGCACTCCTTTGACCAATAAATATTCCGAAGGATATCCCAATAAAAGATACTATGCTGGAAACGAGGTTATAGACAAGATAGAAACTCTCGCCATTGAGAGGGCGAAAAAAATATTTTCCGCAGAACATGCCAATGTCCAGCCGCATTCCGGCTCGCAGGCAAATACAGCCGTCTATCTGGCGCTTTTAAAACCCGGGGATACGGTGCTTGGTATAGATCTTTCCTCCGGAGGGCATCTGACTCACGGCTCGCCGGTCAATATCTCCGGAAAGTTTTATAAATTTCACAATTACGGTGTCAATAAAAATACGGAGATGCTTGACTACCAAGAAATAGAAAAAACGGCTTTGGCGGTCAGGCCGAAATTGATAGTCTGCGGAACAACGGCATATCCAAGAAGCATAGATTTTAAAAAATTCCGCGAGATAGCGGATAAAGTCGGATCGTATTTGATGGCTGATATCGCGCATATAGCCGGACTTGTCGTTGCCGGCGAGCATCCGCATCCTTTCCCTCATTGCGATGTGGTCACGAGCACCACTCACAAAACACTTAGAGGTCCGAGGGGCGGCTTGATACTCTGCAAACAAACAGACAGATTGGACAAAGAAAATACAAACTTGGCGGGGAAGATAGATAAGGCGGTATTTCCCGGTATTCAGGGCGGCCCTTTGGACCATGTCGTCGCTGCAAAAGCCGTCTCTTTTTTGGAAGCCTCAAAACCGATTTTTAAAAAATATATAAAGCAGGTTGTAAAAAATGCAAAAGCGATGGCAAAAGAATTTGAAAAAAACGGCGTCAGAGTTGTCAGTGGAAGCACTGATAATCACATAGTGCTTTTGGACGTCTCAAAATATTCCGAAAGTTCAAAGAAAACCCAAAATGATCTGGAAGAGGTGGGGATTATAGCCAACAGAAACACCATTCCTTATGAAACAAAATCCCCATTTGATCCTTCCGGCATTCGCCTTGGAACGCCTTCTATTACAACGAGAGGTTTCAATGAAAAAGACTCTGTTTTTCTTGCCGACTTGATCATAAAAATAATAAAAGAGCCGACTGCAAAAAACAAGCGAGAGGTTAAAAAAGAGGTTGCAAAACTCGCTAAAAAACATAGTATTTACTAAATTTTTTATCTGAGTCAACTGTCGGAAGGATGATAAAAGAGCTAAAAGAGAAAAACAAACTGCCTGAATATGCAAAATATTCGCTATCAGGTAAGACAGGCAAGCTGATAGTCAAAAAACCAAGCAAAAAACAGAAGAAACAAAGGAGAAGAGGCTATCTGCCTCAAAACCCGGGAGATCTCATAGAAATAGACACCATAGTCTATTTCATCAACGGCATACGAAGATTCATCATAACGGCGATAGACCTAAAAAGCGACTTTGCTTTTTCATACGCATACGCATCGCTTTCGTCCTCACAAGCAAAAGATTTCACAAAGAAGCTTCAAAGAGTGGCCC
>JACQDS010000093.1 GCA_016200995.1 Candidatus Azambacteria bacterium
GTATCGGATGCTGCATAGGGTGCGCCGAATTAGGATCGTTGAATATCCTCACCTTGACTTTGTCGCCGGCTTTGAATTTCCAATTTATATCCATATTTTCCTTGCTGGTCTTTTCGTCTATCATCTTCCATTTCACGCCAACGGTGTCGGAAGATGAATTCAGATCTTTCATAACGTCATTCCACTCTATGCCGTCTTTTGATTCCTCTGCCATCATATGACCGCCCATCATCGCGCCGTTCGGCATCATATGCCCGCCGCCCATGCCACGTGAAAGACCCATCTGCATTCCATCGCTCAAGCCGAGCGAAAGCCTGATGTTTTTATTCGGCTCTTTGTTAAAATATTCCCTGAATGGATCGATGCTTTTTACGACACTAATGTGCGGCATAAGCGCATTGAAAGCATCAACAAATGACGGAGAAGCCGACTCCTGCGATATATTGATCTGTCCAAGAGTATATATGTTATCCGGCGTTTTATTTTGCATTTCATAAGAACCGGATCTTTCAAATAAAACATCCACCACCGCCCTCTCTGAAGGAGCAAGTAAAACAGAATCAACAAACATTTCCCGTTCGTAAGCGCCGCTATCCCCTCCGACAAGCTTCATCTTTGCTCCGGAAATGGCAAAACTAAATGGCCTAACATTCGCTGAATTTGTAATGTAAAACCTGACCACCTCTCCGCTTTTTGCTTCAAGTCTGTATTTATCATCGCCGTTCACAAGCATCAAGTTGCCATACCTACCCATGAGAACGTGGTCTTTTTTCTCTTTGTAAAACGGAACAGGCTTTCCATTTTCGATCAGGATATCATCAAGAAAGATCGGAACCTCTCTGTTGACAGGCTGCCAATAAGCTTCCTCTTTCGGCGTCACTATGTAGTTTCCGTAAAGCCCCAGATCTTGAGCATAGTCCTCTCGTATATGCGGATGATACCAATAAACTCCCTCATCAGGAAATTTAATTTTGTATGTGAAGGATTCACCGACCCCAACCGCCTTTTGAGTGATGTCCGGCACGCCGTCAAATCTATTATCAAGACGAACTCCGTGAGAGTGGATCGTGTTTTTTACATCCGTATTATTTGTAAAATTGATGGTTATTTCCGCTCCTTGAGGCGCTTTTATCACCGGTCCGGGGATTGAACCATTGTACGCCAACATTCTCAATTCTTTTCCGGCGATCATTTTTTTCACAAAGCTTGCCGTAATATTGTAAGTATCGCCGTTTTTCAACTCCACCGTTTCCGTCTGTTTTGCTTCCGGCAAACCGGAAATATCCGATGAAAATCTTCCATTTTTCACACTGTCTGGAGACTTTTCTGAAAATATAACAGCGGCGACTACTAAGATCGCGGCTATGATAATTGATATTATGATCTGTTTTTTCATTTTTTAAATCTTAAATTTTTAAGCGCGACTCAACTCTTTTTAGAAGAACCGCATTTGTCGCAACGATAATGGAAGACGCGGACATTAAAAGCGCGGAGATCTCAGGTCTCAGAGACCAGCCAAGTGAGTTATAAAAAACCCCGGCGGCCACCGGTATGGCGAGTAGATTGTAGATTGCCGCCCAAAAAAGATTTTGCTTCATCTTTACTACTGTCGCCTTGCTAAGCCTTATTGCGGCAACTATGTCGTAAGGATCGGATTTCATAAGCACAACATTGCCTGTTTCTATCGCTACGTCGGTTCCCGCTCCTATGGCTATTCCAATGTCGGCTTGAGCGAGCGCCGGCGCATCGTTTATGCCATCTCCGACCATAGCGACGAATTTACCTTCATCTTGAAGCTTTTTGACGTATTTTACCTTGTCTTCAGGCAGAACCTCGGCAAAGACCCTGTCAATGCCAAGCTCCCCGCCAACTATATTTGCGACTTTTTGATGATCGCCGGTGATCATCGCGACCTCAATGCCAATATCTTTTAGCGAAGCGACCGCTTTCTTGGCTGTCGGTTTTACAATATCCGCAACAGCAACAACACCGGCTAATTTTCCATCGACAGCAAGAAGACTTAGAGTTTTGCCTTCGCTCGCCAGCTTATCTAAAGATGCGGCGGCTTCTGTGATATCTATCTTTTTATCGGTCAGAAATTTCTCCTTGCCGGCAAGAATCTCTTTTCCAAATATCATCGCTTTGATGCCGTATCCGGCGACGGATTCAAATTTTTCGATCGATTCAACCATTGTCTTTCTTTTTGCCGCCTCCTCAATAATGGCTTTTGCCAACGGATGATTTGAACTTGCCTCAATGCTTGCCTCATAACGCAAAATATCATCCTCTGTAAATCCGTTAAACGCGACCACATTCGTCACTTTTGGCTTGCCCTCAGTTAGTGTTCCTGTTTTATCAAGCACTATGGCATTTAATTTTGAAACATTTTCAAGGGTCATCGCATCCTTTATAAGAATGTTGTGTTTGGCTCCGATGCCGGTCCCTACAGCCACCGCTGTCGGTGTGGCAAGACCAAGAGCATCCGGACAAGCTATCACAATCGTGGAAACCGCAAATGTCAAAGCCGTGAGAAATGTCGCGCCGGCAAGCACATACCAGCCGAAAAATGCTAAAAGCCCGGAACCTATGGCGACAATCACAAGATAAGAGGCGGCTTTGTCGGCGATCCTTTGGCCCGGGGCTTTGGAATTTTGCGCCGTTTCAACCATTTTTATGATCTGCGCCAGCACCGTCTCTGAACCAACCTGAGTGGCTTTAAACCTTACAGTGCCGGTTTGATTGACAGAGCCTCCGATAACTTTTGCTCCTGTTGATTTTGAAACAGGGATGGACTCGCCGGTGACGAGAGATTCATCGATTGAACTCTCTCCTTCAATTATCTCACCATCAACAGGCACTTTGTCGCCGGGCTTCAAAACCACCATATCTCCTTTTACTATCTCAGCTGTCGGAACCGAGATCTCCTTCCCGTCGCGTATGATCTTTGCTTGCGGAGGCACAAGATCAAAAAGAGCGCGCAAAGCGTCGGATGTTCCGCGCCTGGAACGCATCTCCATCCAATGCCCGAAAAGCACGAATGTCACCAAAAATGCGGCCGCCTCATAAAAGGTCTCCGAGTCCGGACTTATGAAGGTGAGTAAAACGCTGAATATGTAAGCCGACAAGACTCCGGTCGCTATCAAAACGGACATATTGAGCTTTTTTGCTTTCAAAGAATAATATGTTCCGCTGATAAATATTGATCCTGTCCAAAAAACTATCGGCGTAGTGAGGATTAAAAGCAGCCAGCTGTTTGGGATCAGCACCGGCAGGTGGATATTGAAAAAATTAACCCCTACCGGCGAATAGAAAAATATCGGAATTGAAAGCAAAAAAGAGACCCAAAACCTGCGCCTCATATCCCTCTCCATCTCTTTGGCCATCTCCGGGTCCGTCATCGCCGCTTCGTGGTCTTTATGGCTGACCTCCTGCATCTTGTGTTTTTGATGAGATCCCCGGACCTCTTTTTTTATAAGCTCCATTCCGCAAGCCGGACATCTGCCGGGAGCGGGCTTTTTCACGCTCGGATGCATAGGACAGGTATAAACCGCCTCTATTCCGACAGAAACATTATTTCGATTATTATGCATAGTTTCAGTCTATCACTCTTTTTTATTTTTTGGAATATTATTGTGAAAATATTCTTTTAATTTGAAATTGGCTAGGGTTCTGTCAGGGTTTGATATGATAAATCTCTTTTTTTCTTTTTGAAGATTTTTAAATTTATCATGAAAAAAAGAATTGGGTGCAGGTGGGATTCGAACCCCGAACTGCTAGTTTGGGAAGCAATCACACTACCACTTCACAATGAAGGCAATTATATGGACTTTTAAAGAATTATTATGAATTTCGAGTACATTATTTGCTAAAATTTAACAAAATAAACTTTAAAAAATTTTAAAACAATTTTGTAGGAAAAAATTTCCTCTTTCAGAATATTAAAAAATAATTGGAACACAGGAAAAAATAGAAATTTACGTTCAAAATCTGAAAAAAACCGCGTCGAAAAATCTTGTCAGAAAGATGAGATATCTTGAAAAATGTTCACTGTTGGATCGCCCTGTATATAATAAAATTCAAATTTTTATGAAATAATATACAAAATAGTGTATAAAAATATTCTTCTAATGTTGCAAATTGGGTGGGACCAATAAACATTGTGCTGTGAACGAGAGCATTTTGGCAGCAGCCTTGTCCTCGTATTCTCGATCCTCGGATTCTTGTCTCCTAAACTCTGTTCCATGACGTGATTCCAAAAAGAAAAAAAGGAGACCTTTGGCCTAATGGCTAAGAAGCTGATCATTCACGATATTGGCGCGGGTTCGATCCCACCAGGGGGAATTTATATTTTAGCGAATCATAAAAACCCTCAATTAAAAGTATTAGGTTGTACCATAATTTTCGGGCTTTTGAAAAAATCGAAATTTCAAAAAGTTCTGATTTTTTCTACTTGGGAGTTTTTCGACATGGGGAACTCGAATCTAAATGAATTTGTTGATTTTAACCACAGGAAGGTACCCCA
>JACQDS010000094.1 GCA_016200995.1 Candidatus Azambacteria bacterium
AAAAAACTTCCAACTTGGAGACTCAATCTCCAAGTTGGAAGACCAAGCTTTTTTTGCCTCCGAGATATTCTTTTAAATGACTTTCCGATTGGAAGACACCGTACCCGCCTCGCCTGCTCGTCAGGTTGCGTCGCGGGGTGTGTTCCCGAGGAGAAGTTTCATATGTTTCTCTACTTATGCACCCACTTAGAAACCCGACGTCTAAGTGGGTTTTGATTTATTCATTATTAAAGGCTATAATAAACAGCATGAAAATATACGACACTCTCACAAAGAAAAAGAAGGTTTTCACGCCTCGCAATAAAAAAGAGGCTACTATGTTCGTCTGCGGGATAACGCCTTACGACTCTCCTCATATCGGAAATTTGAGGACCTTTTTAAATCATGACCTGATAGCCAATTATTTAAGATACAAAGGCTACAATTTAAGATATATCCAAAATATCACCGACATTGACGACAAAATAATAAAAAGAGCGAAAGAAAAAAATATAGGCTGGAAAGAGCTTGGCGATATCTATTTTAAGGAGCTACAAAATATCTTGAAAGCTTTAGATATAAAAAGCGTAAACAAATACGCAAAAGCGACCGACTATATAAAAGAGATAATCAAGCAGGTGGAAACTCTGATGAAAAAAGGCTACGCCTACGAAAAAAACGGAACTGTATTTTTTGATGTTTTGAAATTCAAAGAGTACGGGAAGCTTTCCGGCCAGAATCTGAAGAAGCTCCAAAGAGCGGAGCGCACCGAAGAAGACAAAGACAAAAAGCACCCGTACGACTTCGCGCTTTGGAAAGCGGCAAAGCCGGGAGAGCCGGCATGGGACTCCCCTTTCGGCAAAGGCAGACCTGGCTGGCACATAGAAGACACGGCTATAACGGAGCACTTTTTCGGCACTCAATACGACATCCACGGCGGAGGGATGGATTTGATATTTCCGCATCATGAATGCGAGATAGCCCAGCAGGAGGCGACTTCCGGAAAAAAGCCTTTCGTTAAATACTGGATGCACTCGGGCTTTGTGAATGTTGACGGAGAGAAGATGTCAAAATCTTTCGGTAATTTCGTGACAGCAAAAGAGCTTCTCGCAAAAGCCGCCCCGGAGACCATAAGGTTTATGATGCTCTCTGTCCACTACCGCTCGCCCATAGACTACTCTGACAAACTTAAAGACCAGGCAAAAAGCTCGCTCAAAACTCTCAGCGATTTTACCCAAAGATTGAAAACTCTAAAGCCACAAAAAATAAAAAACGATAAAAATATCGCAAGTATAATAAAAGAGTTTTTTGAAAATATGGACGACGACTTCAATACGCCAAAAGCGATCGCCTCGATCTTTAAAATAACAAACCATATAAACGCAAAAAATGAGATCTCGGCGGACGACAAAAAAGCCGTCATCAAGCTGTTTAAAGATTTTGAAAGAATATTTAAAATCAATGTTTTAAATAAAAAAAACGAAGAGACTCCTGAAGAGATTTTAAATCTTGCGCAAAAAAGAGAGGAGTTGAGAAAAAATAAAGAATGGCAAAAGGCCGACGAAACCAGAGCGGAGATGGAAAGACTCGGCTACAAAGTAGAAGACTCAAAAGAAGGCCCAAAGATCTCAAAGATCTGACTTGGAGACTCAATCTCCAAGTAAATATTAACAGCTTATTAACAGAGCTGCTTATTTTGGAGGTTTTTTGGCCTTTTTTTAATGGTTTTGACTAAAATTTTCTTTCAGGATATTATGAAAACATTATGGATCAAAATAACAGACAAACGAATATAAACGATAGGATACCACCGCACAGCATTGAGGCCGAGCAGTCGGTTTTAGGCTCCATACTTTTGGATAAAGAGTCTATAATAAAAGTCGCCGACGTCATCCAGCCGAAAGATTTCTATAAAAAATCCCACAGGCTTATTTATGAAGCGATGCTTGATCTTTACCAAAACCAAGAGCCAATCGATGTTTTAAATGTCACCAACAGGCTAAAAGACAAAAAACAGCTTGAAGAGATCGGCGGAGCAAGCTATATCTCAAGCCTCGTAAACTCTATCGCCACGCCGGCGCATGTGGTCTCTTACGCAAAAACGGTTTACAAAAAAAGAGTGCTTCGCGACCTGATATCCGTTTCTTACAATATCTCATCTTTGGGATACAGAGAGGAAGAGGATGTTGATCTTTTGCTTGATGAGGCGGAAAAGCATATTTTTGGGATCACCCAAAAGTCACTTTCGCAATCATTCGCTCATGTCAAACACACTTTGGACGCCGCTTTTGAAAGAATAGAAAAACTCCATGAAAATGATCACACGATGCGAGGCGTGCCTACAGGATTTAAAAAGATAGACAATCTGCTTTCCGGCTTGCAAAAATCCGACCTTGTGATACTTGCCGCAAGACCCAGCTTGGGTAAAACATCTCTAGCATTGAATATCGCGCTTAACGCGGCAAAAAATAATGTGCCTGTCGGAATATTCTCTCTTGAAATGTCCAGCGAACAGCTTGTTGATAGACTTATCTCTACCGAAGCGAGAGTGGATCTTTGGAAATTAAGAACAGGAAATTTATCAATGGACGGCGAATACAATGACTTCACCCGCATCAGCGACGCTTTGGCGACACTTTCCAACATCCCGATATTTTTTGAAGAATCCTCAACGCCAAATATTTTGCAGATGAGAACGATGGCGCGCAGGCTGCAAGC
>JACQDS010000096.1 GCA_016200995.1 Candidatus Azambacteria bacterium
CCAAAAAAGCCTCTCTTAGATGATTCGCCAAAGGCTTTCCTTGCCAGCCTAAAAGATGAGGCAATATAAGCGTTTTTTTCTTCTCTCTATCCAATGAGCCGGCTATGCCGCCGGCCAGAGCTTTTATTTTTCTGCCTTTTGCCAGCTTCTCGCCGGTTTTTTTGATAAAAGCCATCCCCTCTTCAAAGTTGTCAGAGGTTAAAAATATCTCCGGCTCTTCAAATGTTTTTCCATCTTCGGAAAATGCCAGACGAGTTTTTGTTCCGCCTATATCAAAAAGCAGATACATATTTTATTTTAAGAGATTGAATAATATGTCAAGCGGATTTGCAAGAATTTGCTTTGAGAAATGCATTGATTGAGGAGGCAGTATTTGCGGGGTGAATCCCTCCGGTGGTTTGAATCCTTGCGGCTCTCCCTGTGGCGGCATCATTCCGCCTTGAGGATGAAAGTCGCCTTGCGGAGCTCCAAACCCGCTATTTGGCATAAAGTTTCCTTGATTTTGGTTGAACTGCATTTTGAATCCCTCCGGCATTTCTTGAGAAGGAAACCCTTGCGGAACTCCCTGAGGAAGATTAAACCCTCTCTCTTTCATCTTCTCCATCATATTGTCTCCGCCAATGCCGTCTTCCATCTGCTTCATACCTTCCGGATGAACGCCTCTAAAATCGTTAAACTCTTTTGAAGAGCTGGCACTTCTAAAATCATCATTTCTCATTCCATCTTTTTGTTGAAAATCTTTTGGCATCTCTTTAAATCCGCCATCTCTGAAAGGCTTGCCGATACCGGGAAATCCGCCTTGCATTCCTTGCGGCATCATGCCTTCTTGCGGCATCATATTCTCAATTCCCCGCTCAAAAGGCTGGCCTTGCATCTGCATCATAGGGGGTCCCATCTTTTCGCACTCTTTGGCATTTTCCGGCTTTGAGCAAAACTCTCCTCGCTTTTTGAACTCCTCTCTGAATTTATCAAACCTGCCAAAATTATCCATCGTACTTGAAGCGTTCATCATTCCGCCCATCATATTACCCATACCACCCTCTCTCATACCATCTTCAAATGAGGAAAATTCTTTTAGGGATTCTCTGACTTTTTCAGGATCTGCAAATCCCGCGTTAGCGGAAAAGGCCGCGCATTCATCAATATGAGTCGGGTCGCTGCAATAAGCTCTGCATTCATCCCCTCCCTTGCATCCTCCTGGGCCGCCGCCCTGACCTTCAAGTTTTTTTATGATCTCTCTTGACTTCTCAAAATGCTTAGCTTCCTGTTCATCAATAAGCCCGTTCTCTTTTGCAAATTTAAAACAGGCCTCGGCATTTTCCGGTTTTTCGCAGAAAGCCTTGCATTCAATGCCTCTGCATCCGCCAGGGCCTTCTTGCGTCATCATTTTTTTCATATTCTCCGCCTGATCCTTCGGAATCAAGTCATTTGCCACGGCAAAATCAAGACAGGTTTGCACGTTATCAGGGTTTTGGCAAAAAGCCTCGCATTCATCTTTTGTCGTGCATCCTCCGGGGCCGGCTTTTTGAGCCAAGACCTCATCAGCTTTTTGCTTATCTATCTTTCCTTCCGGACCTCTTCTACCGCCTCTTTGCATACCTCGATTTTTTTCGTATTTCATACCTTGAAGCAATGTATCAGCCTCATCTTTTGAGATCCTGCCTGTGTTCACCGCAAAGTCCAAACAAACTTGCGCGTTGTCCGGGTTTTTGCAAAAAGCTTCGCAAGATTCTCTGCTTGTGCATCCGCCTGGACCCTCCTTCGGCTTTATTTCATTTTCAATCTCAGCTAATTTTTCTTTAGGGATCAATCCGTTCTCTTTTGCAAAATTGAAGCAGGTCTCCCTGTTGTCAGGATTTCTACAAAAAGCATCGCAAGATTCTCTGCTTGTGCATCCGCCGGGGCCTGCTTTTTGAGCCAAGACCTCATTGGCTTTGTCATGTTTAATTTCCGGTTTTTTCGCAATGCCTCTTGACTCGGCAAAGCTCATACAGGCCGCCGAGTTTTCCGGCAAGTCGCAATACGCCTTGCATTCATTCATAGATCCGCAATTGCCAAGCTCGGCTATCGGGAAAGAAATGTTGAACGGGTTTTGCGCATTAGCAAAAAAAGAGAAAGCAAAAACCAGCGCCGGCAGGATGAATATCGTTTTAAATATGTGTTTTTTCATCATTTTTCAGTTAGTTTTATTATTGAGAAAAAGGATTTGTGTAGCCATTTGAAAATGGATTGACGGTCGTATTGAAAGGATTGACATCCTTGATGATCTTTTCCTGCGCCGCTTTAGCCGTCTGCTCTTCCTTCTGCCTCTGCTCGTTTAGAAGCGCGTTCATCCCGAGAGCCTTGCCCTCTTCCACTCCTTGCGCCTTGCCTATCGCTTGTCCGGCCGCAAAGCCTTTTGAATTACCGAAAGCATAACCCAAATAAGCCGCGCCTATAACCAAGATCACGGCCAATAAAAACATATATACTGATTTTGACATATTTTTTAAATTATTAAATTTTTATTTTAAAGGATTTGGAACCGATGCTCCGAAAGGTTTTGTCAGCGTATCTTCCAATGGATTCTTAACGCTTGCCGCCGGCTTGTTTTGATCGTTTTTTAATCTGTCTTGAGCGGCCGCAATAGCCTCTTCAGCGGCTTTTCTCTGAGCCTCCAAGATCTCGATCTTTCCCATCTCCTTGCCTTCATTTATGCCTTCTGTCTTTCCATTTGAAAATCCTTGCGAACTGCCGAAGATATATGCTACGAATATCAAGCCGACCAACAAAACCATTATCACTATATTCACAAAAGACGATTTATCCAACTTCAAGTTAGATTCAAATTTCTTCCTAACCATTTTGTTTAAATTAATTATATTGTTTTTATTATATCAGCAATTGAAATAAATGCAAAACAATGAACAAAAGAAATCCACAGATAAAAAAGAGCCGCGCTGAATTACTCAGCCGGCTCAATGTATTCTCTCCTGACGGAAATCGCTATCGGTGGGTCAAATTTGCAACAGCTTTTCCACCACTTGGTCGGGGTGGTGATAACAAACACACCCTCTCCATCGCGTACGCTAATGTTGCGCACGAAAACTCTTTCCCCAGAAAGCACGAAGATAACTTCCTGGTTTAATTTTATTCCGGCATAGCTTTTCTCGCCGGAAAGATCAATCGTCTTGAGCTCCGACATGGCTATACCCTCCTATTTTAAGATATTTTAAGTATAGCATACTTCAAGGAAAAAGTCAAAAACGCGCTATGCACCCCTGCGCATTTACTGCATCTTAAGTTCATTGACCCTTTCCCAATTATCTTCAGAGATAACAATTATTTTATCGCTTCCTATAACGTAAAGATATTTGTCTATGTAAACTGCTCTTTTGACATTTGGCAGGCTGACGGCTTTTTTAAGCTTTAATTCATTGTTTTCATACGAAAAGAGATAACCACCCTTGCCGCCGGGAATGAAGAAAACTTTATTATCTTTGTCCATCAAAAACGCTCTGCTTGTGTTTAAAACATCAGACCAATATTCGTCCAAAGAATATTTTGAGATCTCATTCGGATTTTTTGAATCGGAAACGTCAAAAAGCGAAAGCTTGACGCTTGAGCCGTCCATTCCGACTCCTAAAATTTTATCTTTCTCAATGGGATGCAGGTACGAAGAGTATCCGGGTATTTTAAGCTCGCCTTCGAGTTTTGGATCTTTCGGGTCTAAGAGGTCAACAACAAAGAAAGGATCGACCTGCTTGAATGTCACCAAGTAGCCTTTGTCATCTATGAATCTGACGGAATATATCCTTTCGCCGGTCCCCATATCCAAAACCTCTCCGGTTTTTTCCATCTTGCCGTTTAAAACATAAAGATCATTTGCCGGCTCAGAGAAAAATCCGCCGAGTCCGAACTGCCAAAAGCCCTGCTCGCCGACGGTCGTGGCCGCGCGAAGGCTTCCTTCGTATTCATCCATTGAATATTGATTAAGCAGCCTGCCCGGGACAGAGCCGACAGCATCAACATTGAAATTTTCAATTCCGACTTTCACTATATTGGTTTTTTGGATATCTCTTTTATGCTTTGCAAAAAATGCTTTCATCCTGTTTTGCATCTCGTTGTCAAAAGCGAGCGAGTCGTCACTGTTAAAAGAGCTCCGCATCTCATCCAAGAGAAAATTGATCTCCGTTATCTTTGCGTTTTGGCTTATATCATAGCTTTTTAATTTCTCTATCTTGCTTGCAACATTTGCCGGAAAAATATCTTTGTTTGTGTTTACAAAATCAAAGAAAAATTCCGTCATATCGCCGGTGTAAGCGTAAGCGACATAAATGGAATTTTTTGACATATAAACCGTTGAGTCATAAGAGCCGAGAAAGGAAATTCCCAAAGAAAGTTCGCCTGTCGCCGGATCTATGGTTGAGATGTTATATGTGACGTTCATAGGAACAACGACATCCGGATGGTAAATACTCAAGCAAGGAATTGATACTTTGACGCCATTTGCCGCAAAAGGAATTATCGGACAAGGGTCGCGCCTGTTTATGTTGCTGTTTGTCACCATATATATC
>JACQDS010000012.1 GCA_016200995.1 Candidatus Azambacteria bacterium
CGGATTGATAAGCTCAAGCTGAACGACCTTGATTCCGGCCGGAAGATGTTTTTTTATCTCTTCTTTTGCGCTTTTTGAACTCCTGAAGCCGGATCCCAAAAACAGCTTATCTTCGGCAAAAAATGCGTCCCCCTGCCCTTCAAATTTTACATTCTCCGGCAATTCTATTATTTGAAATTTCTTGGAAAAAAAATCTTTAAAATGCTTGATCTCGCCGACTCTTTCCGGATGGGTGAAATTGCTCAATATGAATTTATCGTCGACTGGCAAGCCGGCATTAGCGGTAAAAACCATATCCGGCAAGCCGTCTTTAGCTTCAATGACATCAACTTTTATTCCGAGGTTTTCAAAAATATTTTTTACATCGTTCCACTGCTTTTGTGCCAGCGTCTTATCCGGCTGATTTTTAACGCTCATCCAAGGATTTATCTCGTAATTTACGCCAAAATACTTTGGCGGACACATTGTTATCTTCATATAAATTCAAAAGTTAAATTTATTTAATATTATTAGAAAACGCGCATATTTGCAATTATGTTGATAACTTATTTATCAAAACTTCCGCCACCTGGTATAATATAAATGGTTATTATTAATAAAAAAATTTTATGAATAAGTTTTTGTTTTTAGGCGTTTTCGCTTTGTTTTTGCCGTTTTTTGCGGTTCAGGCGCAGGAAACAGCTACGACGACAACTACAGCGGTCGTTGACGCTTCAAGCGCTGTTGTTCAAGATCAGACTATCACAGCATCGGATCTTGGAGTGGCCGAGCCGACCGTTCTTCCGGACAGCGGACTTTATTTCTTTAAAGATTGGGGACGCGGAGTAAAAATGTTTTTTACATTTAACCAAGTAAAAAAAGCCGAGCTTAATATGCAATACTCGAATGAAAGGCTTCTGGAAGCAAAAAAACTGGCTGAGAAAACCAAAGACTCCGCAAAAGTCGCCAAAGCGATGGAAAAATATGAAGCTGAAAAGACAAAAATACAGACAAGAATAGAAACATTAAAAACCGATCCGTCAAAAGCTGAACAGGTAAATGCTCTCTTGGACAAACTTTCAGAAAAAGAGATAAAGCATCAAAAGCTTTTGGATAAACTTCAGAGCGAAATGCCGGAAAATATAAAAGCGGAGCTTGAAAAAAGCAAAGAAAGAGCGCTTTCAATATTTGCCGACACCCTCTCAAGTTCGGATACTCCGGAAAAAATGAAAGAAAGAATGGAAAAAGCAATGGAAGCGCAAAAAGGCAGCAAATTTAAAAATTTCAAAAATCTTGAGATTCTTAAAAGAATAGAAGAAAAGGTGCCGGAACAAGCCAGAGAAGCCATCAAGCAGGCGCAAGAGAATGCCTTAAAGAGACTGAATGGCGATATATCAAATATGTCTCCGGAGGATCAGGCGAGATTTTCGGATTATATTGAAAAGATCTCTACAAGCACCACAACCCGATCGGATATGCTTGATAAAATGATGAACTCCGCGAGCGAACAAGAAAAAGAGCATATTAAAAATATCAGAGAGAGGCAAATGGAAAAGATGAAAGAGATGATGGAAAAAGAAAAAAAACGAATGGAAATGAAAAATGAAAGAGAAAAAATGATGCCGGAAGAGTCAACAAGCACACCGGCCGGAATGTTAAGGAAAGTACCGGAAAATATGAGAGAACCCGGAACGATAACAAGAGAAGAATTAAAAGAAAAACTTAACGTACAAAATGAACCTAAGGAGCCAGTGAATGAAGTAGTATGCACGCAGCAATTTGAACCTGTCTGCGGAGCAAACGGCAAGACATATCCGAACGAATGCGTAGCTGTAAAACAAAACGGCGTCAGGGTTCTCCATAAAGGCGAATGCGGGCCCGCTCTTCCGATAAGATACTAAACTTTGAAAAACACCCCGTGAGATCGGGGTGTTTTTGTATTTACTTTATCCGGTATTTAATGTAAATTATCATTTATGGAAGATAAAAAATACAAGATAATAACTTTCGGTTGTCAGTCCAATTTGTCGGATTCCGAAAGGATCTCAGGCGTAATGGAGTCAATCGGATTTGAAAAAACAGATGACTATAAAAGCTCTGATGTTTTGATATTTAACACCTGTTCGGTCAAACAAGCCGCTGAAGACAGGGTCTTTGGGCAAGCGAGAAATTTAAAAGAGATCAAAGAAAAAAATAAGAATTTAAAGATCATCCTCACCGGCTGCATGATGCATCACAACCAAAAATATCTTGAGACAAAAGCGCCGTTTGTTGATATTTTTTTGGATATAAGAAAGCTCGCTGAATTGCCTAAAAAACTCGGCTATGAAGCTCCATTTTCTCCGCAAGAATACCTTTCTCTTGAAGCCAAAAGAGAGTCAAACTTCAGAGCCTTCATGCCGATATCTTACGGATGCAACAATTTTTGCGCTTACTGCATCGTGCCGTTTTCAAGAGGCAGAGAATATTCAAGGCCATACAAAGAGATAGTCAATGAAGTGAAAGATCTGGTTAAAAAAGGCTACAAAGAGATCTGGCTTTTGGGGCAGAATGTCAACTCCTACGGCATAGAAAACTACTCGGAAAAAACCGTGTGGGCGGGCAAAACAAGAAAGGGAGAAAAACCAAAGATAAAAAAAGGCTGTCTGACATTTGAAGAATTGCTTAAAAAGATAGACGCTATAAAAGGCGATTTTTGGATAAGATTCACCTCCCCGCACCCAAAAGACTTCACCGATGAGCTGATAGACACTATAAAAAAATCAAAAAACATAACAAAATATATACACTTGCCGGTTCAAGCCGGAGATGATGAAGTGCTTAAAAAAATGAACAGATTTTACACTGTGAAGCACTACGAAAAGCTTGTTGAAAAAATAAGAAAAAAAATTCCGGATATTTCAATCTCCACAGATGCGATAGTCGGCTTCTCGGGCGAAACAAAAAAACAATTTGAAAACACCAAAAAACTTTTCAGAAAGGCCGGCTTTGATATGGCTTTCATATCAAAATACTCCCCTCGCCCGCAAACAGCCTCGCAACTCGCCTTCAAAGACGACATTTCAAAAGAAGAGAAGGAAAAGAGATTCAGAGATCTGACAAATACTCTGGCAAAAACCGCTTTGGCAAACAATAAAAAACTCAAAAATAAAATTGTGAGAGCGCTTGTTGACGAAGAAAGCCAAGGCAAATTTTTCGGCAGAACGGAAGGAATGAAGCCTATTGAGGTTGAGTCAAAAGAAAAAATAGAGATTGGAAGATTTTACGATGTTAAAATAACAAACATAAACGCATGGTCTCTCAAAGGAAAAATAATAAGCCAAAACTGATCGTCGTGCTCGGACCGACCGCTTCCGGCAAGACCTCGCTTGCCGTTTTGATTGCTAAAAAATTCAATGGCGAAATAGTTTCGGCCGATTCTCGGCAGATTTACAAAGGTCTTGATATAGGCACAGGCAAAGCGACTAAAAAAGAGATGCGCGGAATAAAGCACCATCTTTTGGATATTGAAAATCCTAAAAAAATATATGATGTGGCGCGATACAAAGATCTTGCCGACAAAGCCATTGAAAGCATTTTACAAAAAGGAAAGCTGCCGATCCTTTGCGGAGGCACCGGACTTTACATAGATGCGGTAGCCAAAAATATAGCATATCCGAATGTTCCTCAAAATTGGAAACTTAGAGAATCCCTTGAAACAAAGAGCGCGGATGAGCTGTTTTCCGAGCTTAAAAAACTTGATGCAAAAAGAGCAAAAACGATAGATAAAAAAAATAAAAGAAGATTGATAAGGGCTATTGAGATAGTGAGATTAACCGGCAAAAAAATTGACACTTTGAAAGAAAATCCAAAATACGATGTTTTACTTTTGGGCGTCAAAAAAGAGCCACTGGAGCTTGAAGCTTTGATATTTAAAAGGCTTATAAAAAGAATAAAACAAGGAATGATAGCGGAGGCGAAACATTTGCACAAAAAAGGCTTGAGCTACAAAAGAATGACGGAACTTGGGCTTGAATACAGGTATCTTGCGATGCTTTTGGAAGGCAAGATCAAAAAAAACGAAATGATAAATAAACTCAACACAAAAATCAGGCAATATGCCAAAAGACAGATGACTTGGTTCAAAAGAGATAAAGATATCCATTGGGTGGCTTCAGAAAAAGAAGCGGAAAAATTGATCAGCGAATTTATTGGTAAAAATACGCTACTCGCCTAATAGAAAATTTGTTATACTGAAAGCATGGAAACATTAAAATCATTTTTCAATTCTCCCAGAAGAGAGTATACAATCATTATTTTTGTTTTAATCCTGCTTATTATCACCTATTTTTTCCCGCCGTTGATGATCTGGTTATTTTTTGGATCAATCATAGGATCCATTACAATTTTTGAAAAATCTATAAGAGCGCTTTTTGAAAGACGCATAACCATCGACACCTTCAACACATTTGCGCTTGGCATATCTTTTGCGACCCAAGAGATAAGATCAGCGGCATTCATAGTTTTGATGCTTGCCTTTGCAGACGCGCTTGAATGGCACACATCCTCAAGAACCAAAAACGCCGTTGAAGAGCTTTTAAAATTAAAGCCTCTGACGGCATTTCGAGAAAATAAAGATATTATTGAGGAGATCCCCGTTGACCGCGTGAATCGCGGCGACATACTTGTCGTTAAAAGCGGATCGCGCGTTCCGGTGGACGGCATTGTTATTTATGGATCCGCGATGCTTAACGAATCTCCGGTGACGGGAGAATCGGCGCTTGTCCAAAAGATAATAGGCGATCAAGTGATAAGTTCAACGCTAAATGAATCCGGAATTTTAAAAATAAGAGCGACGCGCGTCGGAAAAGAATCAACCATAGAGCAGATGGCGGCTCTTATGGAGGAAGCTTCAAAAAATAAATCTCGGTCAGAGAAGATGGCAGATCGTTTTGCCGCCATCTTTTTGCCTGTTGTCGCGATTCTTGGCATTATCACATATATTCTCACAAAAGACATAACTATGACAGCAGCGATCTTTTTAATAGCCTGCGCCGATGACATAGCTGTTGCCATACCTTTGGCTATGACAGCATCGCTCGGACAGGCTGCAAAACGAGGAGTCATAATAAAAGGCGGCGAATGGCTTGACGCCATAGGTAAAACAAAAACAGTTGTTTTGGACAAGACCGGCACGCTTACATACGGAAAGCTTTCCATTAAAAATGTTCGCATTGAACCGGGTGTCAAAAAAGATGATTTCTGGAGGTACGCCGCCGTCGTTGAAAAATTTTCCGAACATCCTGTCGGAAAAGCTGTTTTTCGAGAAGCGGCAAAAAATATATCCGATGTTCCGGATCCCGATAAATTTGAGGTTTTTGTCGGACACGGCGTACGAGCATTTTTTTCAGGAAAAGAAATTCTTGCCGGCGATGAAGATATTTTAGAGAATCACAAAACAAAACAAACGCCTTACATACGATCGGCAATAGCGGAAGAAAGGAAAAAGGAAAAAGGAACCACGATCGCCGTTGTTGTTGACGGCGCTCTGGCCGGCGTTCTGACTGTCGCCGACATTCCGCGAATAGAAGCCAAAAAAAGCATTCAAGCTATGCAAGAAGCCGGCGTAGATCGCGTTCTTATGTTCACCGGTGACAATCAGGTAATAGCTCAAGAAATAGCTTCTGTTTTAAATATAAAAGAATTTCGCGCATCTATGCAGCCAAATGAAAAGCTCGGTGAAATTGAAGAGCTTTCAAAAAATGGATCGGTCGCTATGGTCGGAGACGGCATTAACGATGCGCCGGCGCTTGCCAGAGCAAATGTCGGCGTCGCTATGGGAAGCGGCGGCACGGCGGTGGCTGTTGAAGCTGCCGATATGGTGATCTTAAGCGATGACCTGTCTCGCCTGCCGGAAATGATCGTTCTTGGCAGAAAAACAACATCAGTAATTCACGGAAATATAATAATCTGGCTTATTTCAAATATTGTCGGATTCGCTCTTGTGTTTACCGGCATTGCCGGACCGGCATTTGCCGCATTTTATAATTTTGCAACAGATTTCTTCCCTCTTCTCAATTCGGCAAGACTCTTTAAAATGTTTAAAGATTAAAAATCCCCCATTTGGAGATTGAGTCTCCAAATGGGGGGAAATAAATAAAAGCCCAGTGTGTGTCTTTACAGTTTGGCTCGAACTCATTTTATCCGAAATTCCTGAACGAAACCAGACTAAGGAAGCCCGCCCGCCGCCACTCGCTACCACTCGCCACCCAGCAAAAAAGTTTTCTCTGTATTATTTTTGGCGGAAATTTGAATTCCGATTTGTTGCGGTGCCTTTTGGACAAAATCCGAACTTTTTTTGACGAAAATCCGGACTGCGAAATTTGATTGCCGCGCTTCGCGCGGCAGAGCAGAAAACTTTTCCGCTCGGGCGGGCAAAAAGGAAGGGGGTTGGGGGGAAGGAATTTTTGCCCGCCCTCGCTTTCCGATTCCAATTTTTTTCCGCCGCCGCCGAATTTCGTGCCAGTGAAACTGGCACGCCGCCTATTCTTTATCTCCGTAATGGTTTATTGCAAAAGAAAGAACGGCTCCAATTATATTATGATTTCCTTCCTGTCCAAATTTAATCAACCTTGGTTTTGAACGACTGTTTTCCGAAAATTGTAATCCGTTTGTAAAAAGCTGTGTGTCTAAAATTTTATCTAATTTTACTGCAAAAGATTTTTTATCTCCTCGGAAAACAATCCTCTTGCTCGTGAGAATTAAATCTCCATTACTCACGGCAACAACTCCAGTTTCGCTAACCGAATGACCACGAAATCCGCCAACTCTATAACTAACACCTTTCATAATTCGGAAACTTACGCCCTGCGATCCGCCTTCGAATCTTCGGCGCAAAACTTTTTCTTCGGCTAATGTAGCAGGTTCTGACCAATACGCTTTTTCGCCTTTTTGCATTATCAAATTCGTTATTTGTATCGTGGGCATATTACCTTGCTGGATTTCGTTCAAAAGACGCAAACGAGCAAGTTCCTTTTTGCTTGACTGAATTTCATCATCGGCAAGACCAAGATATTTTTGGATACTCAAAAGTTCCTGCTCTTCGTCTTTTGTAACTTGCTCGTCTGATTTTGCGACAGCAAAAGCCACGGCAAAAATCTCGCTTTTCTTTCTTTTACATCTTTTTCCGAAAGTCCAAAATCCTTTTTCTTTTTATCAAGCTCGTCAATTTCTTCTTTCGTAAGTTTTCCGTCATAGACGGCTTGAAGCAACGCTTGCTTAAACTCTTTTTTGTTGAGAGATTTTTGCTTAGCGTCTTTATATTTATTTACGATTGTTTGAAAAATACTCATACTTAAAATGTTTCCTTACTGCCGTCAGCATAAATAATAGTTGAAACTTCCCATTTATATTTTAGGTCCTTCAATTCCGTATTTTTCATCTTTACATCTTCGTCCATAAACTGATTATAGTCGGTTCCTGACTCCCAAACCTTACTACTGTTTGCGGGGATTCCTTTATCGTAGCTTACTTTTGTTGCAGAGATTTTATTGTCAAAAATATCATAAAAAGTAAGCGTTCCCTCAACGCCCTTTATCTCTTTATCGGTAGTATTGGTAAATTTCAAGCTCATTGTGATTTGGTCTTGATAACTGCCAGACATGTAGTCCGCCGCGTTGAAGCCCTTTTTTGTAATTTCAAGAGTAACCTTTTTTGTTTCCGGTTTTGCCTGTTCCGTGTTCGCTGTGTTTGGTTGATTTGTACCACCCTGTTGTAAACTATTTTTCAATTCTTCTTTTTCTTTGGCGACATTCGCAGAATGTTGCGCGCTCGAAACAGAACCCATAATAATTGCAAGTAAAATTATCACTACAAGCGAAAGAATTATGCCGTGTTTATTTGATAAAGTTTCTGCTTGTTTTATTCCAGACGCTTCTGCTTTTTTCTCATACTTATTCGTTATCAAGTGCATGATAACTCCGCCAGCAAGACCAATTATAAAAGATAAAACAACAACGAATGTTCCACCGATCGCAGTTCCTAAAGCCGCACCAGCTTGCTCAAATCCGTTCGTTGTAGAAGAAACCGCTTTTGAGCCGAGAACAAACGAGAAAACAATAGCCGACAATGGAAGCAGAAAAAAAGATATTTCCGTCAAACGGAAAAATCTTTCAATAATATGATTTTTTTCTGTAAATTGATAGACACTCCAAATCATTAAAGCCCAAATAATCAAAAACGCTATTCCTAAATAAGAGTTAAGCGTCATCCACGCATAGTTTTGCCAAAAAATAAGGGCTGGCAATAATGCCAATAAAATTTTTAGAACGATGTGCTTTTTGATAATGTTTTCCATATTGTTTTAATTATAAATTATTTTATTAATTCATCAACGCTAACATCTAACGCTTGAGCGACCTTTTTTAAAGTTTCAAGCGTTGGATTTTTATTTTCCCATGTTTCCATTTTAATCAGGGTGTTATTGGCGACATCGGCCAATCTCGCCAATTTTTCCTGCGAAAGCCCTTTGGCTTCCCGCAACCTCTTTACATTTTTTGATAAGTTTTGATTATTTGACATAACTTTAGTATAATACTAACATTAAGATAGAGTATTCAATTTATTGCTACTACCTAAATGTTACATAATTATTTAATACAAGTCAAATTCAAGGGAGTAAATCTGTTGTGTGCGCACGGGTGGGCGGGACAAACACAGCATCTTTTCTCTTGGCGGCGCATTTCGCAAAGCGAAATACGAAATTCGGCGGCGGCGGAAAAAAATTGGAATCGGAAAGCGAGGGCGGGCAAAAATTCCTTCCCCCCAACCCCCTTCCTTTTTGCCCGCCCGAGCGATTGGATTTTAAAATTCGGAATTCGGATTTTCGTCAAAAAATGTTCGAACTTCGTCCAAAAAACACCGCAATTTTTCGAAAAGGGTTTCTGAACGCAAATCGGGGTCGGCGCGACCCCGATTTGTCCGTTTCTTCTGATTCCGAATTTTGGCGGAGGAGGCGAGATTCGAACTCGCGATACCATTGCTGGTATGCCGCCTTTCCAAGACGGTGCACTCGACCACTATGCGACTCCTCCATTATATATAAGACTTATACACCATAAATCCCTGTGATGCAAAATTACACAAAAAATAACTTTCAAAATTTAGTGCAGTTGGAGGCGTAAGCGAGGAGCGAAGCGAGCCGTACTAAAATGTACGGTGAGCAAACCCGCAGCTTAGAACGAACAAATGCGCAAATTTTGAAGTTATTTCCCCATGTCTTCCAATGCTTTGATACGCTCCTCAATAGGCGGATGCGTCATAAAAAACTGCCCCAGCGCTTTTCTAAAGCCTTTCTCGCGAAAAGGGTTTGCTATGTAAAGATGCGCCGTTGCATGAGATGCTTTTTTAAGCTCTCCTTGGTAGCTTGATATCTTTCTTAGCGCATTAGCAAGGCCATCCGGATAGCGAGTCATCAGAGCGCCTGATGCATCTGCAAGATACTCTCTTTTTCTTGATATCGCAAGCTGAATGAGGCTTGCCGCTATCGGCGCAAGAATCGCCATAATTATACCGACAACAAAAAAGATGAGCTGAAGCCTTGCGTCGCCTCCCCTTTCCCTATCATTATTGTTTCCGAAAAAAAACATATGGCGCAAGAACATATCAGAGACTATAGCTATGAATCCAACAAGAACAACGGCTATTGTTGAAACCAATATATCCCTATTTTTAATGTGCGAAAGCTCGTGCGCCAAAACACCCTCAAGCTCCGACCTATCAAGTCTTTCCAAAAGCCCGGAGGTGACTGCGATCGCAGAATGCTCAGGATCCCTGCCGGTCGCAAAGGCGTTCGGAGCATGATCGTTTATAATATAAAGCTTCGGCATAGGCAGCCCTGTTGCGATCGTCAGATTTTCAACAATGTTAAAAAGCTCTCTATGAGTTGCCTTGTCTATCGGCTTTGCGCCGGACATTTTTATCACAACCTTATCGGAATTCCAATAGCTGAAAATATTCATCACTAAAGCAAAAATGACCCCGCCGTATAAAATTGAAGGATTGCCAAGCGCTCTTGAGAATATCCAAGTCACTAAAATTATAAAAACGAAAAACAGGCTCATGATAAGCCATGTCTTTCGTATATTTGCCGATTCGTAAGTGTATGCTGTCGCCATTTTATTAGCTTATAGCTTTTAGCTTGTTAGCTTCTTAGAAAACCCTAAAAAGCTAACGAAACTAGAAAGCTACCTTGACCGGTTCTTTCGCCTCTTCTTCTTTCAGTTCAAAAAATGCCTCCTCTTTAAAATTAAAAATTCCAGCCAATAAGTTTTGAGGGAACATTTGAACTGCGTTGTTAAACTCTTTTACATTATTATTGTAAAATCTTC
>JACQDS010000017.1 GCA_016200995.1 Candidatus Azambacteria bacterium
AATGGATACTTACAACGACGAATCCCGGTTTGATAGAAAATAAATTCACAAGACAGATAGTGATAAATAATGTTTCAAGAGACGGAAATTTCAATATAGTATCGCAAGGAGGCACAAATGATTCCGGAACGAAAAAAGTGACATCGACGGTTTACTGGAACGGAACATCGCAAAACGTTCGGCTGACGACATATATAATGAATATACTGAATGATTAAAAGTAAAAACAATAAAGGATTTTCGTTGGTTGAAGTTTTGATGTATGTTGCGGTTCTTGGGATTATGATATCGGTGATAGCGAGTTTTTTGTCGGATGTTTTAAAAACAAACAGCAAGTCGCAAGCCAAGCAGGCGGTTTCCAACAATATCACGTTGGCATTGAGCACCATCTCAAGCGAGATAAGATACGCAAAGAATATTTACACGCCAACGTCGGTTTTAAGCTCCAACGCCGGACAGCTTAGCCTTGAAACGGAGTTAAATGCCGTAGCCGGCCATGCGACCACTTTTGTAGATTTTTATCTGGACAACGGGGTGGTGTATGAAAAGCGAGAGGGTTCGGCGAGTTCGCGCATAACATCAGACAGAGTTTTCGTCACAAAATTAAGATTTGAAAAATACACGGCGACTTCCGGAGAGGACACGGTACGAACGATCATTGACGGCAGGATAAATACGGCATCGGCAAGACCGGAAGACCAAGCGACGATAAGTTTGACATCGACGTCGGCTTTAAGAGGTAATTACTAACATTATTATGAAAAATATAAAAAACGAAAAAGGTTTTGCGATACTTATATCAATCTTGATAGTGGTTGCGGTTTCTTCCATTTTTGTATCAAGCTTTGTTTCAAGTACGGTGAAAAACGCCGAGATAGGCAGAAATGATATAAATTCAGAGAAGAGCTATTACGCTTCCGAGGCCGGCATAGAGGATTCGGTTTACAGGATAAGAACCGGCAAAAGTTATTCTCTTTCAAACTCTCTTTTAGTTGACGGAACTACCGCCAATATATCAATAGTGGACAACAATGGCGTGACAACAGTCACATCCGACGGAACGACAAGCAATGCTTACAGAAAAGTTGCCGCCGATCTTGTGCTTTCGTCGGACAGAGCGGACTTTTTTTACGGGGTTCAGGTCGGAGAGGGAGGGCTTAAGATGGAGAATAATGCAGTCATTACCGGAAGTATATATTCAAACGGCAATATCTCAGGAGAAGGGGGAGCGAAGATTACCGGAGACGCCATGGTTGCTTCAAATCTAACGGAAAACAATCAGGCAAGATCAACGGTCTGCAACACGGACAACTTGGTAGGCAAAGCAGATCCGAAGATAGACTACGCGCAGAGCTTCAGCGTGAATCCAGGCGGCACACTTGCCAAAGTAAGTGTTTACATAAAAAAAGTTGGCAATCCAAACAGTATAAATTTGAAGATAGCGGCCGATAACAACGGCAAGCCGAATGAAAACAGCATAGAACAGGGAGTTTTGGATAAAAATCTGGTGACGACATCATACGGCTGGGTTGATATCACTTTGGACAATCCGGTGGCTTTAAACGCATCCCAGACATATTGGATAGTTCTTGATGCAAGTAAAAACTCAAGCAACTACTGGATATGGTGCAGCGATACGAACAACGGCTACGGCAATGGCGTCGGCAAATATACCAAAGAGTGGAATGAAGATGACGCAAGCTGGACGCAGATAACCGGAGACCTTAACTTTAAGACTTATTTTGGGGGTAGCGCCGGAATAATAGACGGCGTGACGATATTGGGCGATGCCAAAGGCAGCAATATTACAAATAGTAAGGTTTGCGGCGACGCTTATTATCAGACAATAGACAGCTCATCAAGCAGCTTTTTAAATGCGCCGACCAATCCGCCTTGCAACGCGCCTTTGACAAATGGCGTCGGCTATCCAGGCTCTACTCCGCCAACGCCTTCCCAGATGCCTGTCTCCGACGGCAATTTTGCTCAATGGAAACTTGACGCTCAAGCCGGAGGAACGATCACCGGAGATTACTCGATAACGACAAATCAGAGTCTTGGTCCGAAATATATCACCGGCAATCTTTTGATGAACAGCAACAACAAAACCTTGACCGTCACCGGCACCATTTATGTCGCCGGAAATATAGATATAAGCAACGGTTCTTCAATAGTTTGCGATCCGGGATACGGTCCGAACAGCTGCATAGTGGTGGCTGACGGCTGGATCAAAACTCAGAACAACTCAACATTCAGAGGCTCCGGAAGTTCCGGCAGTTTCCTCTTGCTAGCAACCACCGTTCTTTGCGATGGCACGGGAGCGCAGACAACATGTTCGGCAAACAACAATAACGCGATAGATGTTTACAATAACGCCACAGGGGTTATATTTTACGCCTCAAGTGGAGTTGTGAAGCTTCATAATGAGGTTAATATTACTCAGGCGACGGCTTACAAGCTGAAAATAGAAAATAATGGCACCGTCACTTATAACCAGGGCTTGGTTAATGCCTCTTTCTCTTCAGGTCCTTCGGCCGGCTGGAAAATATATAATTGGAAAGAAGTGCAATAAAGCAGATGTTCAAGTTTTTACTTAAAAGTTTATACAGCATAGATCCGGAGTCTTTTGGTCTGGACATATCAGACCGCTCTCTTAAGTTTGCCCAATTAAGAAAGACAAATAAAGGGTTTTACCTTTCCGCTTTCGGATCGCAAGATATAAAAGAAGGGATAATACAAAACGGGGAGATAAAAAATGAGGATGCTCTGGCGGAGATTATAAAAAATGCCGTTGCCAGTCCGATAAAAGGCAAGCTGACGACCAACCATGTCGTTTTCTCCCTTCCGGAGGAACACTCATTTTTAAGAGTTCTGCAGATACCGAATATGAGCCATGATGAGACGGCGGAGGCGATCAAGTGGGAGATAGAGCAGAATATTCCTCTCGGAATAGACGAGGTTTATTTTGATTGGCAAGTCATTGAAAATTCCGGAAGCGCTCAGGCCGACCATCAGGACATATTCATAGCGGCGATACCAAAAAATGTCGCCGATCCTTACATTTCAACTTTGACAAAAGCCGGCCTTACCCATGTATCTATGGAGCCGGAATCAGTATCGGTTGCAAGATCGGTGGTAAAAAACGCTAAAACTGAATCCCCGGTATTTATTTTGGATATCGGATCCACGACGACCAGTTTTGTGATATTTTCAGGAAATGTTCCGAGATTTTCCTCATCTTCTCAGATAGCCGGAAAAAAAATGATAGATGCTATCAAAAGCAATTTGGGCGTTGATGAAGCGGAGGCGATCAGACTTTTTAATGAGGTCGGTTTTGACAAAAAACTTGACACTGACGGCAAGGTGACGGAAGCGATCGCTCCTCTTTTTGACAATATCATCGCTCAGATGGACAACTACATATCTTTTTATGGCAGCCACTCCGTCGGCGACAATGATGCAAAGAAGAAGAGCTTTGAAAAGATAATTCTTTCCGGAGGGGTTGCCAATCTTTTCGGCGCTTCCGGCCATATCGCCGGAAAGGTAGGAATAAAAACCGAGCTTGCAAATCCTTGGTCAAATATTTTAAAAGAGCCTTTAAGGGAAGTTCCGGATCTTTCTTACAGGCAGTCCTTGGGATACACGACGGCTCTTGGCCTTGCGCTTCGAGGTTCGCAAAATATTTCTTAATTTTAAAAGATGATAACGATAAACCTGCTTCCAGAAGAATATAAAAAAGAATATAATCTTGAAAAAGCAAGAAGGTTTTCGGTCTTTGTCTTTTTATCTCTTTACTTTATCATCTTGATATTTATAGCTTTGCTTTTTGGCGCAGATATATTTTTAAAGACGGAGATGAAGTATTGGGTTGATAACATAGAGAACGAAAAGTCTACCGAAAAAGTCAAGCAGGTTTTGGGGCTTGAAGACAACATAAAAGTGGCAAATGACAAGATAAGTATAATCCAAAAAGCGCAGGAGGAGCATATCAACGCCTTCGAGGTGCTTTTGAGCGTCTCCCCGCTTATCAGCGATAGCGTTTATTTGCAAAACTTGACGATAAACTCCGATCTGAAAAAAGTAAGTATGTCCGGATTTTCTTTGACTCGAGACGAGGTTTTGAAGCTAGAGGGTCTCTTGAAAAGCGATGCGTTTGTAAGAAAAGATTCTGTGGCAAGTCCGAGATCGAATATTTTAAAAAAGTCGGATATAGATTTTTCATTCAGCTTTGATCTTAAATAATATGAATTTAACGGCGAAAAACAAATTTTATATTTATCTTGCATCGCTTTTTGCCGTTTTGTGCGGAATGATATTTGCCGGTTGGTTTGTCGCCGGCATAGTCAAAAAGGACGGCGAGAAGCTGACCCAGCTCAAATCAGATCTCTTTCAAATACAAAAGAAAAGAGAAAAGGCGCTTGAGGCCTCGGAGGAATATAATTCGTTTAAGTCTTCGATCGACCTTGCCAATGCGACGATTTTACCAAGGCAAGATGAGCTTAAATTCATAGTTTTTATAGAGGACATAGCAAACAATAATAGATTAAACCATGAAACGAACATCACAACTCCT
>JACQDS010000018.1 GCA_016200995.1 Candidatus Azambacteria bacterium
AAGGCTTCAAGATATCAGACTGGAGTGGGTGACGGATAAAAAAATAGCGGTCTCCACCGCGCCTTCCGGCCTTGCGGAAAACATCCTTTATTCTTTGAACCCGGCCGACCCTAAGCTTATTAAAATACTAAGCGGTGTTTACGGAATGACGAGCAAATGGTCCGCCGATGGCTCAAGATTTCTCTTTTCTCAAACGGATAAAAACGGCAAAAACCTAACATTAAGCTCATCAAGCGAAAGCGGACTTAATGTCTCAGATACAAAGATCGCGACAATAGCCGAAAAATGCGCATTTTCAAGCGACAATATCAGCGCCTACTGCGCCGAGGCGGTAAAAATTCCCGAAAACGCCATAATGCCTGACGATTACTACAAAAAAACATTTTCGGAAAACGACAGGCTTTGGAAGATAAACACGGAAACCGGCAAAAAAGATCTGGTTTACGAATTCAACGAAGGCTCTGATTTTGACCTAGGCGATCTTATGCTGACAAAAGATGAAAAAAATCTCTATTTCATAAATAGAACGAACGGATTTTTGTATAGACTGGAACTTTAGGATTTTTGATTTGAGAATCGTGATTTAAGAATCAAAACAACTCCTAAAAACAGGAAAAATGTCAGCGCTAGGTCATTTTTCCAGTATGGCGTATCTATAATTCCGTGAACAACAAAATAGGCAAAAAACGCCAATAAAAATATTTCGGCGCTTTTAAATTGAAAATCTTTATTTTTTGTCAGACTTAAAGAGCCTTTGAAAACAAAAAACAAGATTATCAAAAATCCGAAAAGCCCTATAATTCCATTTTGAAGCCAAAAAGCCAAAAAGATGTTGTGCGGGTGAGGGACGGCCCATTCAAGATACGGCTCATCAAATTTCTTTTGATAATCAAGATAATATTTTTGAAACATCCCCGGGCCGATGCCAAAAACATAATTGTCTTTTAATATTTCATAGGAAGCTCGCCAGATCATCTCTCTTGAAGCAAATGAAGATCTCGCATCCAGAGACAAAAGATCCTGCGCCTTCTTGCTTTCGGCCTGAAACAAAAAGAGAGAGGCCGCTAAAATAAAGATCGACATTGCTAAAAAAACCTTGAATTTAAGCGGTTTTTCGCTTAAAAATATGATAAAAAACATTGCGACAAAAACTCCGAAAAAAGCCCCAAATGAATATGTTAGAAAGAAGGGGATCGAAACAACAAAAAATAAAAACAAGTATAAATATTTCATTCTCTCAGAATTTAAAAACAAAGCAAAAAAGGCCAGAAGAACAGGCGAAAGGCTCATCGCAAGAAAATTTGGCGAATTGAAAAAGCCTTGTAGCCTGCCGTCATAAGTTGTCGTTCCGAAGATTGAAATGACAGAGAGAACAACGCCGGAAGCGAGAAACGATGCAAATACAGGCTTGATATTGTCCTTTGAAACCACAGAAATAAAAACCGCTAAAAAAATCAATGGATCAAAAAAGTACGCCTTAAAAAGCCCGAAGCTGACTCTTGGGTCTTGCGATATAGCGGACGCAAAAAAAGCGCCGAGAACAAAAAGAGAGATTCCAAAAAAAATGGTCTTATTTTGTAAAAACGCGGTTTTTAACCTTCCTGCCTTTGTTTTTTCCTTATCAAAGAACAAAGATAGGGCAAAAACAAAAAACATTGTATAGATCAAAACCTCCAAAGCGGTTGTCGGGATACCCAAAATATCAAATCTTAAAAGATAAGAAGGCAATGAAAAAACAATAGCAAGTATGCTTATGTATAGAAATTTATCAAAAAAATTTTTTATTTTTTTAAAGCTTGGCCGCTTGTTTCGTCTTTTAATATTACAGCCAGAGCAAGAACAAAGCAAAGGGATATCAAAACCGGCACGGAAAATATTGAAGTTTCAAAAAAACTATGGACTAAAAACCAAGCAAGCGACCAGATGATGCCAAGCCTCAAAAAATTGAATTTGTCTTTTTGAAATTTTAAAAACTTAAATGAATAAGCAAAGATGCCGGCAAAGAACAAAAATCCGATCGCGCCAAGCTCGGACAAAATATCAAGGTAGGTGTTGTGAGCATTGATGGGGGATTTTACCGAGGCTGTCGGATCAAAAAACACCGGCAAGCTGCCGAGTCCGGCGCCAAAAACCGGGCTATCCAAAAAAACATCAAATGATGTTTTCCAGATCTGGATCCTGCCGGAATTGGATATGTCGGCCAAAGAGAAGGAGGAGATGAGTCTTTCCCCAAAAACAGAGTTTGAAAAAACAAAAAACAGCGCAAGCGCCGCAACAAACAACGCTGTTAAAAATTTTTTGTTAAAGCCGACATTAAAATACCAAAAATACAAAACAAACATTACCGCAAAAGAAGATAAAAATCCGACATAAGCCCCTCTTGAAAAGGTGAATAAAAGAGCGAGAAGCATTATAAAAATTTTAAAAAGATAGGACGATTTATCTTTTTTGTTTTTGTAAAAAAAATATCCAACAGTAAACGGAATGATAATTCCAAGATATAGGGCGAATGTGTGCGGGTCGGGAAATAGAGAGATCGCCCTCAAGTAATCATGCCTGCCGATACTGACAAACCAGCTTTGATTTTGAATGACCACCGAGCCGAAATTTTGGCCATAAAGAAACATCGCGACTTTATACGCCCAAAAGTTGTATATGCTGTCCAGACTGAAGAAAAACTGGCTCAAAAACTGGACAACTCCTATAAGAGAGGCAAAAAACCCTCCTAATATGAAGAATTTTGCCGCTTTATCAAGCTTCTCCTTTGAATTAATAAGGAAAATAATAAGGAAATAAATAGGAAATATCGTTGCAAAAAAGATGAATTTCCTTATGCTCCAAACGGAATTCAATGACCAAAATGAGGAGATTAGAGTAAAAAGAAAAAACGCAAGAAAAAACAAAGTTTGGCCGTTTTTGAATTTATCAAAAGGGATCGGTATGTTTTTATATAAAATATAAAAAACAAAAAACGCAAAAGAGAATGATATGACAACCCTCAAAAAAGAGATATCCACATCCGCCTGCAAATTCAAGGCAAATGAAAAAGGAATGAAAAACAAAACAAAATATATAATTTTCTCAAGATAATTTTGCGCCATAAAAAAGGCTTTATTTTTTTAAAAATATAAGAAAATCCTCTCTCAATATCCCTTTTATGAAGTACATAAAAGCAAAGTAAATCAAGATACCGACAAATAAAAGAGTGAAGATATTTTGAACTGGAAAGACCCACAAAGCGAAAAACATAACAAGTGAAGAAAGCAAGGCCTTAAGCAAAACATTAAAGTTCGGGATGAATTTCACCGACCTGTAAATTATTAAAAACATAATGGCTGTCGCCAAAAACTCCGTCGCGATATTTACAAAGGAAGCGCCTATGTATGAGTATTTTTGTATAAAATACACATTTGCCGATATATTAAAAACCGCCGCCGCGCCATAAGCAAGCATAACCTCTTTTTGTTTGTTCATCGCAATGACAAGATTGCCAAAAAGCGCGCCCAAAAAAATAAAAAATATTGAAAAGATAAGAATTCTTAAAGTTAAAACGGAGTCTGAAAATCCGTCTCCTCCTATGATATTTATGATCTTTGGCGCCAGATACAGCCCGCCAAATATCGTCGGGATGGAAATGATGTTTAAAAAATCAAATGATCTTTGGAAAACTTTTTTAAAATTCTCAATGTTTGAAACAAAATAATTTGAAAAGAGCGGCATCACAAGCCCGACAAACATCGCCGGAAAAAATATTATGTTTTCTATCACTTTATAGGCCATATTGTAAATTCCGACATCTCTGGCATCTTTTAAGAAAGAGATGATGAGAGTATCTCCCTTAAAATATACGAGAACCAAAACAGAGGAAGCGGCCAATGGCCAGCTTTCTTTTAAAATTTCAAAGGTCGCTTTTTTATTGAAACGAACGGAAAAATCAATATATTTTTTCGCAAACAGGTAGATCAAAATGAAATTCACGAACGAACCGGCGACAAAAACCAATAAGAAATCTATGAAATCGGCGTCTTTATAGTAAAGATACAAAACCAAAGCAAGCTGAACTGCTCTGGCGGAAATATCGGCGATCGCCGGCAAAACCGTCTTTAAATATTTTTGGAATATCCCCATCAAAACCTGCGAGA
>JACQDS010000014.1 GCA_016200995.1 Candidatus Azambacteria bacterium
CAACTTAACAGATGAGGAATTGGAACTCTTTCGTGATAGCGATACATCCTTAGAAGAGTGGGCAAGATCAAGAAAAGAGTTAGATGTCGCTGATTTTGAAGTTGCAGTTGATGAATCCGGAAATGTTGTTGCCTCAGGAGAAAGTAAAGAAGAAGCGCTTCGCAAAGCGCAGGAGAATGTGGAAGAATAAAATACGAAATGGAAAAGCCGACCAAATTATTGGTCGGCTTTTTACTTATTGCATCTTTCCTATGCCGGGATTTGCCGCTAACGCGGCTCGCCCCAGCTTGAGTTTTAACTTATTTATTGAGGCCCTTATAATCCGCCTTCGTTCTGCGAGCTGCTCCGGCGTCAACTTGCTCAAGTCGTCGCCTTTCTGCCGCTTGCCATCTGTCTTTTTCATGACGCAAACTCCTCTATTAAAATTACTTTAATTATAACATACTTTAATAAAATATGCAAGAGTTCAAAAGTTGCCTTAATATGAAAAACTGATATAATTAAAATGGTATTTTTAATGGTGAGGCTTATTTTATAATTGAAGAATATACAGTAAAATTAAATTCATTTGAGGGTCCGCTTGAGCTCTTGCTTGAGCTGATAGAAAAAGAAAAATTGAATATTTCCGAAATCTCCTTGACATCCGTCTGCGACCAGTTTTTGGAATACACAAAGCATTTTGAAAATATTCAGCCTTTGCATCTTGCGAATTTCCTGGTTATCGCTTCAAAGCTTATTTTGATCAAATCAAGATCTCTTTTGCCTTTTCTTGAGCTTAGCAAAGAAGAGGAGGAAGGGATAGACGAGCTTCAAGAAAGGCTCAAGGAATTTCAAAAGATAAAAAAAGGCGCGGAGCTTATCCGAGAGCTTGAACTCAAAAAAAGAATTTGTTATGAAAGGCATTCAGGCTTGAGAAATGTGGTGGTTTTTTTGCCGCCAAAAAATATCACCAAGGAGGCTCTTTGCGAGTTTTTTTTGAATGTTAAAAATGAGATCGTTCTTGAAAAGGAGCCTCTTGAAAAGGCAAAGATCGAAGCGGTGATCTCATTTGAAGAGACGATATCAAATATCAGAAAGAGGATCGTTGATATATCGGAGGAATATTTTCATAATATCATTCCAAAGGACAAAGCCTCAAAAGTGAATGTCATTATGGCTTTTCTTGCTGTGCTTGAGCTTGTGAAGCAGAAATTTCTTTTGGTTGAGCAGGAGGGGAATTTTGCAAATATTAAAATGATAAAAAATCAATCATGAAATCAAAAATTGAATCCATACTTTTTGTTTATGGAGAGCCGATAACAATAAAAAAGATCGCCGGAGTTTTAAAAGCCGATGAAGCGTATGTAAAAAGCGCTGTTTTGGAGCTTCAAGGAGAATACGCGGAAAGAGGAATAAATATCTTAGAAAAAGACGGCAAAGTTCAGATGACGACATCGGAAAAAAACTCAAGCGTAGTGGAACAGCTTGTAGAGTCAAGCCTTTCAGAAGAGTTGACTCCGGCGGCGCTTGAAACTCTGTCTGTGATTGCTTACAAAGAGCCGGTTTCAAGAACCGATATAGACAGCATCAGAGGCGTAAATTCCGTTTTCAGCTTAAGGGCGCTTTCTATGCGAGGATTGATAGAAAAATATCAAGGTGGGGAAGATAATAGAACTGTGTTTTATAAAACGACTTTGGATTTTTTAAAGAAATTGGGAATTAAAAGCGTTAAAGAATTGCCACAATACGATGAGCTATCAAGAGTTTCTGAAAAAAATAATCAATAAAGAGAGCAGAACACTGGAAAAGATGAGGCTGGCTTTTATCTTGTTTTTTGTTTTGGTTTTTGGCGTAACATTTCAGCAGTTTGCTTTTTCTGGCCATGACAGAAACGCTACAGTTTCCCAAAATGACAATAAGAATATGAAAGCCTCTGTCGCTGAGATATTAAAAGTAAGTCAATCACAAGGAGATGTTTCCGTTGTCGTTGAAGATGAGAAGGAAAAGCAAGAACAAAAAATACAAAACGCCGCTAGCGAGCCGGCGGCGCCGGCGATAGAAATAAAAAAAGAAAAAAAAGCCGGTCAGACATTTTCAGATCAGAACGCCAATCCGGATTTTCTGCCTATCAGGGATTTTGCGGCCGCCGATGTTGATGCGAACGCGAGAGCCGCGATAGAGGTATCGGAAGACGGAAAAGTTTTGTACAAGAAAAATGAAAACGAAAAACTGCCTATTGCCAGCTTAACAAAGCTGGTTGTCGGCATTGTTGTCACGGAAAATCTCACCCCTGATGACATTATCACCATAACGGAAAAAGCCATAGAAACAGAGGGTATTACAGGAAGATTTAAGGCCGGCGAGAAGATAAAAACCGAGGATCTTTTGAAGATAATGCTCGTGGTTTCAAGTAATGACGCGGCTGCCGCATTTTCTGAGCATTTTAAGTCAAAAGAAATGGATATTGTTGAGATGATGAATAAAAAGGCGCGAGAGCTAGGGCTTAAAAATACTCATTTCACAAATTCGGTCGGATTTGACGACAAGGAGCATTATTCAACGGCAAGCGATTATTCCAAAATAGTAGCGTCATCTCTTAAAAATGAAAGATTGTGGAGGGTTCTTTCCATTAAAGATGAAATAATAAAGTCCGATGCAAATGGTGTGCCGGACAGAAAAATAATATCAAGCGATAAGCTGGTATTTAAAAATATCGGCGGTATCTTGGGCGGAAAAACCGGATATACTCCGGATGCCGGAGGATGCCTTATGGTTTTGTTTGAGGTTGAAGGTAAGAACGGCAGACCGAACAAGAAAATAATTTCTGTTGTTTTGGGAGCGAAAGACACGCAGGCGAGGTTTGATGAAACAGAAAAATTAATTAATTGGGTTCGTGAGGCATACATATTTTAATTTAAATTATTTTTTATGATTGAATCATTCTTGCTTGTAAAAATTCTTGGATTTTCGGCTGCGGCTTTTATATTTGCGATATTGGCGACACCTTCGCTGACGCATTTTTTGTATAAATACAAATTAGGCAAGCAGATAAGAGCCGCCGAATCGGCGCCGGTGTTTGCCAAAATGCATATTAAAAAAGCCGGCACTCCGACAATGGGCGGAGTGCTTATTTGGGGCACCGTTCTCATACTTTCTTTGGTATTTTTGATATTATCGCAGATATTTCCGGATACGATATTTGGAAAATTAAATTTCTTAACCAGAGGTCAGACATATCTGACGCTCGGAGTCTTGGTTTTGGCGGCGATCGTCGGACTTGTTGATGACATTTTCGGAATTTTAAAAATAGGCCCGAAGGGCGGGGGCCTCAATATGTCGCTTTACGCTATCGTTGCATCCATAGGCGCTTGGTGGTTTTATTTCAAGCTTGGTTGGGATGTTTTTCATGTTCCATTTTTAGGGGACTTTAGCATCGGGCTTTGGTATTTCCCGATATTCATTTTTATCATTGTGGCAACATCGTTTTCCGTCAATGAAACGGACGGCCTGGACGGCCTTGCCGGCGGGGTGCTTGCTTTTGCATTCGCATCTTATGTTGTAATAGCCACCTTGCAGGGTAAGGCGGATCTGGCGGTTTTTTGCGCTGTGATCGTCGGCGCTTTGGTCGCCTTTTTATGGTTTAATGTTCATCCGGCAAGGTTTTTTATGGGGGACACCGGCTCTATGTCTTTGGGCGTCACACTCGGCGTGATAGCGATGCTGACAAACACAGCTTTGCTTTTGCCGTTCTTCGGATTTATTTTGATGATAGAATCTCTCTCTGTCATCATTCAGCTGACCTCAAAAAAATTGCGCGGAAAAAAGATATGGCAATCAACCCCTATACACCACCACTTTGAAGCCATCGGCTGGCCGGAAACAAAGGTGACGATGCGTTTTTGGATGATCTCTTCCATTATGTCAGCTATCGGCCTTGTCTTATTTATTTTGGATAGGGTGTTATAAAAAATATATCGTACATCCTCTTTATTTTATATTTGCAAAAGTTATAAACACTAAAATATATTTATTTTTTGTGATATAATTTAAGTATGTATGACATACTTATAAAAAACGGAACGGTATTTGACGGCACCGGAAAAAAAGACGGTTTTGTTGCCGATGTTGGAATAACCGGCGATCTGATTTCCGCTGTCGGGGATCTTAAAAATGCTTCGGCAAAAAAAACAATAGACGCCAAGGGGCTTTATGTCGCTCCCGGGTTTATTGATGTTTTAAACCACTCCGATACTTATCTGACGCTTTTTACCATTCCGAAGCAGAACAGCCTTGTTTCGCAGGGCATTACTACTATCATTGGCGGGAATTGCGGCACATCTCTGGCGCCGTTGGTCTCTTCCGGCGCAATGATTTCTGTGCAGAAATGGACCGACCCTTCGCAGATCAATGTTGATTGGCTTAGAATGTCGGAATTCTTAGCTTTGCTGGAAAACAAAAAACAGCTCGCTGTGAATTTTGGAACTATCGCCGGATACAGCACGATAAGAAACGGAATACTTAAAGGCTAACAGAGAAAGCTGACGGATCGCGAAATAGAGATGGCAGGACTTTTGGTATCTGACGCCCAAAGGGAAGGGGCTTTTGGCGTCTCTTCCGGACTTGTTTACTCGGGGGAAAATTTGACATCTTATGAAGAGCTTAAGCATATATTGGAAGTGACGGCAAAGAGCAAGAATCTTTTTACCGTGCATTTAAGGGATGAGTCGGAAAAGCTTTTGGATTCTTTGGAAGAGGTCATTCACTTAGCCAAAGAAACCAAAGTGAAAATTCATATTTCGCATCTTAAGGCGGTGGGGCAGAACAATTGGGATAAGTTTGCCGCGGCTTTAGAAAAGATCGAGAAAGCGAAAAGCGACGGAGTGGATATCACTTTTGACATTTTTCCTTACGCTTCAAACGGCACGACTCTTTATTCAATGCTTCCTGTCTGGGCGAAAACAGGCAATAAGGATGAGATCAGAGAAAGGCTTTTGGACAAAGACGAATCAAGAAAGATAGAGCGTGATATTAAAAATATGAATTTGAATTACAAGAAGATGACTATAGCGTCGCTTGCCGGAGACAGGATCTTTTTGGGAAAAACGATAGACAGCATAGCGAAAAACTGGGGGGTTTCGGAAGAAAAGGCGATAACAGAGCTTCTTTTGGGTTCAAATTTGCAAATTATCGTTTTTGCCCATGTCTTGAAAGAGGAAAATATCCAAAAAGGGATGAAGCATCCTTTGGCGATCGTCTCTTCCGACGGCGCCGGCTACAGTATGGAATATAAAAAAGCCGGAGATCTTCCTCATCCGAGAGCGTTCGGAGCATTTCCAAGGTATTTAAGAAAATATCCTAACCCTAAAAAAGAAAATATTTTGTCTTACAAAGAAGCGATATACAAAATCACCGGTTTTCCGGCAGAGAGGTTTGGCATTAAAAAAAGAGGCAAGCTTCAATCGTCGTATTTCGCAGATGTTACAATATTTGATCCGGAAAAGATTGAAGAGTTGACGACATTTGAAGAGCCGTATCGCTACAGCATCGGAATTTCAAATGTCATTATAAACGGAAATATCGCTTACGAAAATGAAAATTACAAAGACGGATATTACGGAAGAGTTTTAAAGAAAATTTAAATGAATGAAAGAAAAAGCAGGGGACCATATTTTTCTGATAATACTCGGATCAATTATTTTGTTCGGGCTTGCGGTCTTGGCAAGCGCTTCTTCGGTTTTGTCATATCAGGATTTTGGAAATAGCTACGGATATTTAAAGCATCAGTTTTTAGCCGGTATTTTGCCGGGGATTTTTGTTTTTTTTATCGCAAGCAGAATTGATTACTCTATATTTAGAAAATATTCGTTTATTTTTCTGATCTTCAGCGTATTCCTGCTTTTTTTATTGTTCGTCCCGGGGCTTGGTGTTCAAACAAAAGGCGCGGCAAGATGGCTGAATTTTTATTTTTTCACCTTTCAGCCGTCCGAACTTTTAAAACTGACATTCATACTTTATCTGGCCGCTTGGCTTGACTCAAGAAAAAGCAGTCTTGAAAGCTTTAAAGAAGGTCTTGTGCCTTTTTTGGTTATCTCCGCTTTAATCGCCGCTCTTTTGGTGGTTCAGCCGGATATCGGAACGCTTATCGTTGTTCTTGCCATAGGCGCGCTGGTTTATTTTTCCGCCGGAGGAAAAATGGCGCATCTTGGATTTGCTTTTTTGGCGGGAGTCTTGTCTCTTTCCATTCTCGTATATTCTGAACAGTACAGGCTTAAAAGATGGCTGACATTTTTAAATCCGGACGCCGACCCCCTGGGTTCCGGATATCAGATAAAGCAGGCTTTAATAGCCATCGGGTCTGGAGGATTTTTCGGCCTTGGCTTTGGGATGTCAAAACAAAAATACAATTATCTGCCGGAACCGATGGGCGATTCTGTTTTTGCCATCACCGCCGAGGAATTTGGATTTGTCGGTTCTGTTATTTTAATAGGCTTATTTTTACTTCTTGCCTGGAAAGGGCTCCAAATAGCAAAAAATGCTCAAACAAGGTTCGGCAAACTCGCCGCCGTCGGCATTACATCTTGGATAACCGTGCAGGCGATCATCAATATAGGTTCAATATCCGGACTGATGCCTTTAACAGGCATCACATTGCCATTTATCAGTTACGGAGGCTCTTCAACGCTTGTTTTATTGGCCGCTTCTGGTATTCTATATAATATATCAAGATCAAAAGTTAAGCATTAATTTGAAATTATGAGGGTTGTTTTGACCGGCGGCGGCACCGGAGGACACATATTTCCGCTTATTGCCGTAGCAAAAGAAATAAGGGAGCTCGCAAACCAAAAAGGCATCCAGACCATTGAATTTTTGTATATCGGACCGGCTTTTGATTCAAAATCGGAAGAGATTTTCAGGCGCGAAGGCATAGAGGCAAAGTATGTTTTGACCGGAAAATTAAGAAGATATTTTTCTTCTTTGACATTTTTTGATTTTTTGAAGATCCCTATAGGGGTTGTTCAGGCGCTTTGGATTCTTTTTAAATTTATGCCGGAGATCGTTTTTTCAAAAGGCGGATACGGCAGTTTTCCGGCGATGTTCGCAAGCTGGCTTTACAGGATACCGGTGAGAATGATCCACGAGTCGGATGCCGTTTCCGGATTGGCCAACAGAATAACATCTCATTTTGCGACAAAGATTGGCGTTGCTTTTCCAAGCGCGGCTTTGAAGTTTCCAATTAAAAAAACCGCGCTTGTCGGCAATCCGACAAGAGGTGATCTTTGCGATCAAGATATGAATATATCTCAAAAATTTTTTAATATCGGCTCAAACAGGAAAGTTCTTTTGGTGATGGGCGGCTCGCAAGGAGCGGAAAGCATAAATAACGCTATCCTTGCTGTCTTGCAGAGCCTTTTGGAAAAGTATGAGGTCATTCACATTGCCGGCGATAGGAATTATGAGGCTGTTAAGCAAAACTCGGAGCCTCTATTGACGCAAGATTCAAAAAAACATTATCATCTATACGCCTTTCTTACGGAGGAGATGAAGTTTGCTTATTCCATTGCCGACGCTGTCGTTTCCAGAGCCGGCGCCGGCACGATATTTGAGCTTGCGGCCTGCAAAAAACCAAGCATACTGATACCGCTTAAAAATTCAGCGCAGAACCATCAAGCTCATAATGCCTATGCCTATGTAAAATCCGGCGGAGCGATAGTCATTGAGGAGGATAATTTAACGCCGCATATTTTACTGGAAAGGATCTATTCAATACTTGATAACGAAGAAAATAGGAACAAGATGTCAACGAACGCAGCTTCATTTGCAACGAAAGATTCTTCAAAAGTGATAGCAAGGGAAATTTTAAAATCATTGGGAGTGATATAAAAATATGAATCCCGTTAGAGACCGCGGTCACGGGATGCGAATAAAAAATTACAAAGATGCAAAAGATAATATACAGATAATTAATTTTGACGGGTCAAGGATGACCGCGACCTGTCTCTAACGGGATGAAAACAACGTTGCAAAAAATAAGAACAAGAATAGCGCCTTCGCCGACCGGATATCTGCACATAGGCACCGCAAGAACGGCGCTTATTAATTATATCTTTGCCAAACAGCATAAAGGAGATTTTGTTTTAAGAATAGAGGATACCGATATTTTGCGTTCAGAGTCAAGATTTGAAGATGACATAGTTGAGGGGCTTGAGTGGCTCGGCGTTCATTGGGATGAGGGTGTGAAGGTCGGCGGCGATAACGCGCCTTACAGGCAGTCGGAAAGAACAGAGACATATAAAAAATATATAAAAGAGCTTTTAGAACAGGGTAGGGCGTATCACTGTTTTTGTTCCGAAGAGGAGCTTGAAGCTCACAGACAAAGTATGCTTTCGGAAGGCAAGCCGGCGGTATATTCCGGCAGGTGCGCCGGACTTGGCCAGAAAGAAGCCAAAGAAAAAATGGAAAAAGGGGAGAAAAGCATCATACGCTTCAGGTCGCCTTCAAAAAAAATAAAATTTGAGGATGTCATAAAAGGCGGCGTTGAATTTGAAACGGATCTGATAGGGGATATCGCAATAGCAAAAGATGAGAATACGCCACTTTATAATTTTGCGGTTGTTGTTGATGATCACGAAATGAATATCACTCATGTCATACGCGGTGAAGATCATGTTTCAAACACTCCAAAGCAGATAGTGATGCAGGAGGCGCTCGGCTTTAAAAGGCCGATCTACGCGCATCTGTCGTTGGTGCTTGGCAGTGACAAAAGAAAACTTTCCAAAAGGGAAGGAGCGGTTTCTCTTGTTGAATACAAAAAAGACGGTTATCTTCCCGAGGCTTTGCTGAATTTTTTGATACTTTTGGGCTGGAGTCCCGGGGACGACAGAGAGGTTTTTAGTATTGATGAATTGATAAAAGAATTTAAATTGGAAAAATTCCAAAAGTCCGGAGCGATATTTAATATCAAAAAACTGGATTGGTTCAATGCGTATTACATAAAAAGAAAAAATATTAAAGAGCTTGCCGAACTTTGCCTGCCTTATCTTCTCGAAGCGGATCTGATACAGGAGGTTGAAGGCGGAAAATTTTTGATAAAAAGCGCGAGCGAAAAAGTCGGAATGGAATGGATAGAAAAAGTTGTCTTCTTGGAAAAGGAGAGGATAAAAAAACTTTCCGAGATAAGCTATGCCGTTTCTTTCTTTTTTACGGATAAAGTTTCTATGGCAAATTCGGATATTTTGATCTGGAAAAAAAGCTCTAAAGAAGAGGTTCTGGAGGCTTTGAATAAGGTTTTAATGAAGCTGGATTCCGTGAGGGAGGGCGAGTTTAACGAGGTAAATTTAAAAGATGCGCTTGCCGGCCTCGCCGAGGAATACGGCAATGGGACGATCTTTTGGCCTCTAAGAGTGGCGCTTTCCGGAAGAGAGGCCTCTCCCGGGCCGCTTGAGATGGCGGATGTTTTAGGCAGAGAAAAAACACTATCAAGAATAAAAGATGCAATTTCATTGTTATCGGAAAAATAGCAAAATATCATTTTTAATTTTGGCCGTTTTTTTTGCGTCCGCTTTTTTCGTTTTCTCCGCAAGCGCGGCGACCATAGACGAGCTCAAGGCGCAGATAGAAGCGAATTCAAGCAAGGTCAAGGAGCTTGAAAATCAGGTTAAGGAATACAACGCCAAGCTCAATGAAACCAAAGATCAAAAAAATACTCTCAAGAGCCAGATAAAATCCATTGAAAATGAAATTTACAATTTG
>JACQDS010000015.1 GCA_016200995.1 Candidatus Azambacteria bacterium
ATTTTCATCTTTTATTATTTTCTTTAAAGTTTTTACGAGATCTTCATTTCGTATTGTTTTAAAAGGCATACCCAAAATACCTTTTTCATCGGAAAGCGCGAGTCCGACTCTTTTGTCTACATAATCAATTCCAAGATACCTCAAGTTAGCTTTTAGCTTATAGCTTTTAGCTTATAGCTTTAATTTAAAAAGCTAAAAAGTTAGAAAACTAGGAAGCTATAGTTAATACATCAAATCCATCTTTCGTGACAACAACGGTATGTTCAAAATGAGCGGAAAGTTTGCCGTCAAGCGTTTCTATCCCCCAGCCGTCATCGGAGTATTTTACCCTCCAATCTCCTTCCGTTATCATCGGCTCAAGAGCGAGGACCATTCCGGCTTTTAGCGTCTCTCCTGCGCCTTTTTTCCCAAAATTAAAAACATAAGGGTCCTAGTGAACCTTATAGCCAACCCCATGACCGGCCAGATCTCTGACGATGCCAAAATCGCTCTCCTTTTTTACAAAAGATTGAATTGCGTATCCTATATCTCCCGTGGTTGCGCCCTCTTTTATGGCGTTGATCCCTTCGTAAAGCGACCGCTATGTCACAAAAACAAGCTTCTCCGCAACCTTGCCGCCTTTTCCGCCTACTATCTTTGTTCTTGCCGCATCAACACATAGATCCTTAAACCAAAGCCCAAGATCAAATGAAAAAAGATCGCCTTTTTTTAGCTTTCTTTCCGAAGGAATTGAGTGCACCACCTCTTCATTTATGCAAGTGCACATCGTTGCCGGATAAGGATAGAGCGCTCCTCTTGGATTATAGTTTTTAAAAGAGGGGGTCGCCTTTTTTTTAAGTATCAGGCTTTCGGCAAGTCCGTCCAGATATTTTGTCGTGACGCCGGCTTCAACATTTTTTTCAACCTCGTCCAAAACCTCCGCAAGCTTATATCCGGCCTCTCTTAAAATACTTATCTCATCTTTTGTTTTGATGGTTGTCATTCTTAACCTTCTATAGCCTTGATCATATCTTTCGTCACGTCATCAACGGACTGATCGCCATTTATACGGATAAGCTGGCCTTTTTTTTCAAAAAAATCTATCACTTGAGAAACCTCATCGTGAAACCATTTGATCCTTGTTTTTATCGCTTCAGGATTATCTTCCGGCCTTATCCTCATAACTCCTCCGCAATACTCGCATATTGCCTCTGTTTTTTCTTGAGAGATATAAGCGCTTTTACCGCATTTCTCGCAGGTTCTTCTATTGATAAGCCTCCTGAAAGACTCTTCCGGCGAAACATCTATTAAAATAGCTTTGATATTGCTTCTGCCGTACCAATCCAAAACATCTTCCAAAAGCTCCGCTTCCATTATCTTTCTCGGACTTCCGTCAAATAAAACGCCTTTTTTTTCAGACACGTGAGCGAGCTTGTTCATCCAAAGGTAAAAAGGCAGCCAAGTCGGGACAAGCTTGCCTTCGGCCAACTCCTGCTTCATTCTTCTTGCGACTGCATTATCCTCTTTTGAAAATTGCCTTAAGAGGTCGCCTGTGCCTATGTATTCAAGGTTGTATCTTTCCCGCAAAATGCCTCCTTGAGTCCCCTTTCCGGATCCGGAAATGCCGAGCAAAATTATATTTAAAGGTTTTTGTTCTTCGTTCATTGTTCTATTATACTTTTAATTTTAAAAAAAATAAAGCCGCGAGTGGACACGGTTTTAAAAAACACTAAGAATTTTCATATTTTGCTAAAACTTTCAGTTTTTCCAGAAGCGCGCCAAAAATGAAAGTTTTAGTATTTGTCGTACTCGTGCATCACAAGCTGTGCCTTGACCTGCTTGATAATGTCAATAACAACAGAGACGACGATAAGCAAAGCCGTTCCGCCGATCGCCAGAGTGGCTATACCGGTGAAATATCTGAATATATAAGGTAAGACGGCTATCAGTCCGAGAGACAAAGCTCCAAAAAGCGTGATCCTGTTTACGATCTTGAACAAAAAATCCGTTGTCGGCTGGCCGGGTCTGATGCCGGGGATGAATCCGCCTTGCTTTTGGACATTTTCCGATATCTGCTTAGGATCAAATGTGATCGCTGTATAAAAGTATGTGAATAAAACAACCAAAATGAAGTAAGCGGATGTGTAAAGCGCTCCGCCTTGCTGAAAAAAGCTTAAAAACCATTCTGATCCGGACTTTATCCAGCCAATGCTTGAAAGCCTGCCGAAATTGGCTATCATCTCGGGAAATAAAAGTATTGAAATGGCAAAGATGATCGGAATAACTCCGGCTTGATTCACCTTTAAAGGCAGGTATGTTGAAACTCCGCCGTAAACTTTTGAGCCTCTGATCCTTTTTGCATAAGAAACCGGAATGTTTCTTGTGCTTTCGTTCATATAAACTATCCCGGCAATGACCAAAAGAGCGGATACGATAAAGCCTACGATCATCGGTATAAGCGACGGGTCAAAGTTTGCGTAAAATTGCTTAAATTTAGTTGGAATTCCGGCAATAATACCGGCAAAGATCAAAATTGATATTCCGTTCCCTATCTTTTTTTCCGTGATCAGCTCGCCGATCCACATCAAAAAGACAGTGCCGGCGGTGATGACTATAAGATTAGTAATAAGATTGAAAATGCTAAGCTTGTCTATGATGTGCTGGTTTTGCAGAAGCGCTAAAAGACCGTAGCCTTGGAGCAAGGCCAAAGGAATGGTCGCCATTCTTGTGTATTGGTTGAATTTTTGCCTGCCCGCCTCGCCGCCTTCGTTGTACATTTCCTTTATCGTTGGAAAAACAACCGTCAAAAGCTGCATTATGATAAGCGCGGTGATGTAAGGTCCGACGCCAAGCATCACGATGGACATATTGCTTAAAGCGCCTCCCGAAAATATATTTAAAAGTCCGAAAAATTGATTGCCCTCAAAAAAGCTTTTTAGCCTTTCAGTATCAATGCCGGGCACCGGTATGACCGCCGCAATTCTTGAGACAACCAAAAGCCCGAGCACAAAAAATATCTTGCTTCTCAGATCCTTTATTTTAAAAACTTGTTTGATCTTTTCTAGCATGGCTCGCTTGGATTATTTGATCTCTCCGCCGGCTTTGACTATCTTCTCTTTTGCCGATTCGGAGACCTGACAGCCGGAAAATTTTAAGCTTAAAGAAAGCTCGCCTTTTCCAAGGATCTTTACTTTTGGATAATTGCCTCCAACTTTTGAAATGAGTCTGCTTTCTACGAGAGTTTGGGGATTGACATCCTCTCCTTTTTTGAAAGCCTTTGAGATCTCGCCGACGTTCAAAATGGCCGGTTTTGTTTGGATGCTTATGAACTTATTTGTTCCTCTGCCTCTGAGCTTGGGGATCTTTTTGATAAAGTCTCTTTCGGCCGGGCGGATGTTCGCTCCGGATCTTGATCTCTGGCCGTTCATTCCCCTGCCGGATGTCTTGCCTCTGCTTCCCCCTCTGCCAACTCTCTTTCTTCTCTTAAGTTTTTCAAATTTTATGTCTTTTAACTGCATAGCTTTTTATGTTATTTGTTCTCTCCTTCTTTTTCCGCATTTTCCGGCTTTATCTCTTTGGCTTCGATCTTTTTTGCGCTCTTTTTGAATTTAAGCATCTTTAAAGCCTCCACCGTCGCCCTGGCATTGTTGATCTTGTTTTTGCTTTTGCTTAAAACCTTGGCCGAAATATTTTTGATGCCGGCAAATTCACAGACGACTCTGACAGCCCCTCCGGCAACTATACCTCTTCCGGCAACCGCCGGCCTAAGAAGTACTCTTGCGCTCTTTTTTTTGACCTCCACCTCGTGAGGAATAGTTCCTTCAAATATATTAACCCTTATCATTCTCTTTTTTGCATCGTTGACCGCCTTCTCCATAGCCAAGCTCACATCGCCTCCTTTTGCGACGCCAACTCCAACTCTGCCGTTTCTATCGCCGATGACAGCCGCGATCCTAAAGCTGAATCTTCTTCCTCCCGCCATCACACGAGTCACTCTGGCAATATCAAGAATCTTCTGGTCAAACTCAGACTTCTCTCTTTTTTCGGATTTGAAAGCTCTCGGCCTTCTTGGTCCTCTTTCCGCTCTTTTTTCTCCGGTCTTCTCTGTTTTCTTTTCTATTATTTTTTCGGTTGTTGTTTCCATAATGGTTTAGAATTTCAAGCCGCCTTCTCTGGCGCCTTCCGCTAATGATCTTACTCTGCCGTGGAATTTATGTCCGCCTCTGTCAAAAACAACCTCTTCAATCTTTTTCTCTTTTGCTTTTTTCGCTATGTCAACACCAACCATCTTCGCAAGATCGCTTTTTGTATTTTTATCTTTTTTCATTTTTACATCTGAAGAAGCGACGAGCGTCTTGCCTTTTTCGTCATCAATCAGCTGGGCGTAGATATGGTGAGATGATCTAAAAACCGACAATCTCGGCTTTGATGCCGTGCCTGAAAGTTTCGCTCTTATTCTTTTGTGTCTTTGTATTCTATCTGACATATTTTTATTTTGCTTTAAGCGGCAGCTTTCTTGCCATCTTTTCTTCTTATGACCTCTCCCTGGTATCTGATACCCTTGCCCTTGTACGGCTCCGGCTTCTTGAGCTTTCTAATATTTGCCGCTGTCTGGCCCACCAATATTTTATCAATTCCGGAAATATTGATCTTGTTTTTCTCAACTTTAAAATGAATGCCTTTTGGAGCTGGAAATTCCACCGGATGAGAAAAGCCGAGGGCTAAAACAAGCTTTTCGCCTTTTGCCTCAACTTTGTATCCAACACCTTCAATCTCAAGATTTTTCTCATGGCCGTTGACAACGCCGTCTATCATATTGGCAATAAGCGATCTTGTCAGACCCCAGAATGCGGAACCTTTCTCGGTTCCTTCCGGCACAGAAATAAAAATGCTTCCGTCTTTTACATCAACATTGACAAAAGGCATCTTCTCCATAGAGATCTCTCCCTTTGGACCCTTCACAGCCACAGTATTGCCATTTACGGAAACCTGGACCTTCTCTTTTATTATTATCGGTTGTTTTCCTACTCTGCTCATTTTATTATCTTTGATCTAATTACCACACTTCGCACAAAAGCTCTCCGCCGACTTTATTTTTCCTTGCCTCTTTGTTGCTCATCACTCCCATCGGTGTTGAAATTATTGAAAGACCGAATCCCTGTCTGATATTGAAAAGCTCGCCATACCCTTTGTAAATTCTCTGGCTTGGCTTTGAGATTCTTTTTAAGTCCGATATTCTCGGCTGACCGTTCTCTTCGTATTTTAATTTTATCTCTATCGTTTTTCTGATCTTCTTGCCCTTTTTCTCGCAAGAATCGATAAAACCCGCACCCTTAAGGACATCGGCGATCGCCATTTTTATTTTTGAATAAGGAATATGAACGATCGGTTTTCCGACCATTCCGGCATTTCTTATTCTTGTTAACATATCTGCGATTGGGTCTGTCATAACTTTTAACTTTAAAACTTTAAACTTTGAACTAATTTTTACCAGCTTGATTTTTTAACTCCCGGTATTTCGCCTTTGTTTGCCATCTCTCTGAAACATATCCTGCAAAGATCAAAATCTCTGATATATCCGTGCTTTCTTCCGCATTTAAAACATCTTCTCACTTTTCTTGTGGAGAATTTCGGTTTCTTTTTTGATCTTGCTACTGTTGATGTTTTTGCCATAAATTTACTTCTCTTCCTTCTTTAAAGGAAATCCTAATAATCTGTACAATCTTTCCGCCACCTCTCTGTTTTTGTTTGTCGTCACGACCGTCACCTGAAGTCCGAAGATTCCTCTTGCGCTGTCTTTGTTGATCTCAGGAAAAACTATCTGCTCTTTGATGCCTATCGTTAAGTTTCCATGCTCATCTATATTTTTTGTGTCCAAGCCTCTGAAATCTCTTGTTCTTGGAAGCGAGATCGAAACCAACCTGTCTATAAAATCATACATCTTCTCGCCTCTTAAGGTCACTCTGACGCCGACATCGGTGCCTTCTCTGAGCTTAAAAGCCGCGATGGACTTTTTCGCTTTTGCCTTTACTGCCTTTTGTCCCGCTATGGCGGTCAAGTCGCTGACTATTGAATCCACCAAAGCGGTGTCTTTTGAGATTCTGCCTGTCCCTGAGTTTATGATAACCTTCTGTACTTTAGGAACTTCAAAATCATTCTCAAGACCGAACTCCTGCTTGAGTTTTTTCACTATCTCTTTTTCGTATTTTTCCTTTAATCTGTTCATCTTTTTAGCTTTTAGCTTATAGCTGTTAGCTTTTATTTAAAAAATTTATAATACTGCGCTACACTTCTTGCAAATTCTTACTTTTTCTTCTTTTGAAATATTATATCCTACCCTGGTCGGCTTTGAGCATTTTCCGCATACTACCATAACATTTGAAGAATGCATAGGGGTCGCTTTCTCAACTATCTGGCCCTTTTCCCCTTGCCTTCTCGGCCTCATATGCCTTTTTCTCAAATTCGCGCCTTCAACAACCACTCTCTCTTTTTGAGGAATCACCTGAAGGACCTTTCCGCTCTTGCCTTTGTCCTTACCCGATAAAACTATTACATTGTCTCCTTTTTTTACTTTCATAATACTTTATAACTTTCAGTTTTATTCTTTTAACTTATATAACCTCTGGCGCAAGCGATATTAATTTCGCATAGCCTTTGTCTTTTATCTCTCTTGGTATCGGCCCGAAAACGCGTCCGCCCTTCATATCGTCGCCATCAAGTATCACGGCGGCGTTGTCGTCAAATCTTATATATGAGCCGTCTTTTCTTCTTATGGCATTTCTCTGTCTGACGATCACAGCCTTGACGACATCGGACTTCTTAACGGCCTTTCTCGGCTCGGCAACCTTAACAGCGGCGACTATGATGTCTCCTATCTGAGCGTATCTCCTTTTTGAGCCTCCCAACACCTTGATGCATTGAATTCTTTTTGCTCCGGTGTTATCGGCTACTTTTAACATTGACTGCGGTTGAATCATAGTATTATTTTAAAACTATCCACTTTTTATCTTTTGATATCGGCCTTGTCTCCTGTATCCTGACTTTGTCTCCGACCTTAAATTCATTTTTCTCGTCATGCGCTTTGAATCTTTTGGAGACCATATGATACTTGTTGTAAGTCTTGTGCTTTTTATATTCGGACACCAAAACCACTACCGTCTTATCCATTTTGTCGGAAACCACCACGCCCTCCAATATTCTCTTTTGTACTGTTTTGTTTTCCATGATAATAAAAAGCTTTATAACATTTATTTTTGATTAAGTAAAGTCTTTACTCTTGCGATCTCCCTCTTTACCTTTTTTATTTCGCTGAAATTTTTAAGCCTATTGAAAGATAGATCAAATTTCAAGTCTTTGAGCTTGGCCGCGTCTTCAACCAGCACCTTACTTAACTCCTCTTGCGATTTTGATTTTAATTCCGCCTTTTTCATCTCGTTAGAAATGAATCTTATTAGAGAATAGGAGATGTAACGCCTTGATTAGCTTTTTTAAACATCTTCTATTTCTAACGGGATTCATATCTTTACTTTAATCTTTTAACGAATTTTGTTTTGACCGGCAGTTTGTAAGAGGCCTTTTTGAAAGCCTGTTTTGCCGTCTCTTCCGTCACGCCGTCCATCTCAAAAAGAATTCTGCCCGGCTTGACTGAAACCACATACCTATCCACCGAACCCTTTCCTCCGCCCATGGGAGACTCGGCGCCTTTTCTCGTCACCGGCTTGTCCGGGAAAACTCTGATCCAGATCTTTCCGCCTTTTTGAACTGTTCTTGTGATGACACGTCTTGCAGCTTCAATTTGCCTTGAATCTATCCAAGCCCTCTCTTCGGATTTCATTCCGTAGCTTCCGTAGCTGACCGCAGCGCCTCTTCTGTCTATTCCGGACCATCTGCCGCGTCCTTTTTGCCACTTTCTATGTTTTACTTTCTTTGGTACTAACATATCTTTTACTTAACCTCATTATTAAAAACCTCGCCTTTGTATATCCAAACTTTTATTCCTATCACTCCGTACCTGCAATATGCGTTTGTTTGGGCATAGTCAATATCCGCTCTCAAAGTCTGCAAAGGTATATTGCCTTTTGCCAGCCACTCTCTTCTTGCCATTTCATTGCCGTCCAATCTTCCGGAGACCATCACCTTCACTCCTTCAACATCATGGCTTTGCATAGCTTTTTCTATCGCCTGCTTAAGAACCCTTCTGAAAGGAATTCTTTTCTCGATCTGATCCGCCATCTGTTGTCCGAGTATTCTCGCATCCGCATCCGGCTTTGAAACCTCTTCTATCTGAAGCTTAACATTGATCTTCGCAAGTTTTTCCGTCTTTATGGTTTTATAAAAATTCTCGATCTCTTTTTTCAAAGATTTCACTCCGGCTCCGCCTTTGCCGATGATGAGCCCCGGTCTTGATGTGTGAATTACGGCTTTGACCTCATTTGCCGATCTTTCTATCTCAATTCTGCTTAAGCCTTGCTTTTTGAATTTGTCGGTCAAAAACTTTCGCAAAAGATAATCCTCACGCAAAAATCCTTGATATTTTTTCGCGCTGAACCATCTTGATCTCCAAGTTGTTGTCTCTCCTATTCTAAATACTAGCGGATTAACCTTCTTTCCCATAATGATTACTTAGATTTTTTACTTGTTACTTTTTTAACCGACTTTTTCGCTGTTTTGTTCACGGCTTTCTTTGCTGTTTTCTTTTCATCTTTAGCCTCTTCCGACTCATTAGCCTCCTTTTTGCTTTTCACTTTCTCGTCCAAAACCATCAATATCTTTGTCGTTCTTTTATGTATATGCGCCGCCCTGCCCATCGCTCTTGGCATTATCCTTTTTAGAACCGGTCCGGCATTGACTATCATCTCCGAGATATATAAATTTGACTCGTCAATTTTAAAATTATTCTTTGCGTTCGCAACCGCAGAATCAAGAAGCTTCATTATCGGCTGAGATGATCTTTTCACCAAAAATCTGAGCTGAGCTCTTGCGCTTGCAATCGGAAGACCCTTGATCAAGTTTGTCACCAGCCTGACCTTTCTTGGCGATATTCTTAAATTGTTTAGCTGTGCTTTTACCTGCATAAATTTATATTATTTGCCTTGCTCTACTGTTTTCTGAAGCTTGCCGCCATGCTTGATGAATTTTCTTGTCGGAGAAAACTCTCCCAGCCTGTGCCCGACCATATCCTCGGTAATAAAGACCTCAATATGCTGTTTGCCGTTGTATACTCCGAAAGTATGTCCCACCATCTCGGGCGCGATCATAGAAGCCCTTGCCCAGGTCTTGATGACCTCGCCGGGTTTCGCCTTGGCTGCTTTTTTAAGCAGTTTCTCGTATACATATGGCCCCTTCTTTAAACTTCTTGACATATCTTTATGACTTCTTAATGTTTGATCTTCTTCTTACTATCAATCTGTCTGAACCCTTTCTTTTCTTTCTGGTCTTTTTTCCTAATGCATGCTTGCCCCATGGGGTCTTTGGATATTTCAAACCGATTCCCTGTCTGCCTTCTCCTCCACCGTGCGGATGATCCACCGGATTCATAGCCGAGCCTCTGACGGTCGGCCTCTTGCCAACCCATCTTGATCTGCCAGCTTTTCCGTGATTGACCAAAGCGTACTCTGTGTTTGAAACAACTCCGATGGTCGCCAAACAGCCGTCCTGAACCTTTCTGATCTCTTTTGAAGGCATTAAAAGCTGAGTGTATCCGCCTTCATTTGCCATCACCTGCGCCGCAGAACCTGCTGATCTCACTATCTGTCCGCCTTTGTTCGGCTCGATCTCGATATTATGAACAAAAAATCCAACCGGTATCTTTTTCAAAGGCAATCTGTTGCCGTCTTTTAAAGGAGCGTCATTTGAAGTGATGACCTTATCGCCTACTTTCATGTTTTTCTCCGCTATAACATACCTTTTCTCTCCATCGGCATAAACCAAGAGCGCGATGAACGCGGATCTATTTGGGTCGTATTCCAAAGAAACAACCTTTGACGGAATATCAAACTTGTCCTGCTTGAAATCAACACATCTGTAGACTCTCTTGTTTCCGCCACCTTTGTGTCTTGTCGTTATTCTACCGGCTTTTGATCTGCCAACTCCCCTCTTGTAGCCTTTTGTCAAAGACTTCTCGGGTTTGTTGGTCGTCAAAACAGAGTAGTCAACTACTGTTCTTCCTCTCTGTCCGGGTGTTGTTGGTTTAAATCTCTTTAACATATATTTATTATACTCCTGCGTCTATTTTATCCCCTTCTTTCAAAGTGACAATCGCCTTTTTAAAGCCGGATTTTCTTCCGTGATGCGCTCCGAGTCTGACATTCTTGCTTGCCGTGTTTATCATAGCGATATTAACAACCTTAACATTGTAGATCTTTTCAACCGCTCTTTTAACATCAACCTTGTTTGCCGACTTCTCAACTTTAAAAGCGTATTTGTTCTCCTGTCCCATCATCGCCGTCTTTTCCGTAATGTACGGCTGCTTGAGGATATTATAATACACAAGACCTGCTGATTTTGCAATGCCTTTTTTATCGGTCTTTGCTTCCAAAGCGGCGGATTTCTTCGTCTGCTTCACCTCTTTCTCCGCGCTCTTTTTTACGCTTTTTTTGATTTTATCTAAAATAGCCATCTTATTTCTTTAATTTGGTATATGTGCTGTTTATGACATCCAAAGAATCTTTCAAAACCACCGCGTATCTGAAATCAAGAAGATCTCCGACATTCAAACTGTCCGCGCTGATAACTTTTACATTTGGTATGTTTCTGAAAGAAAGATTGATCTCATTGTCGGATTTTGGAACGACAAACAATGTTCTTCTCTTGCCTTTCAGGTCAAAAACCTTTCCGGTGAATGCTTTCAAAAACACATTGGCATCCTTTGTCTTTATGCCTTTAATGGATAAACTGTCCAAAAACGCGATCTCTTTGTCATTAAGCTTTGATGTTAAAGCCATAAACAACGCTTTCTGCTTCTGTTTTTTGTTTATACTCTTTGAAAAATTCCTCTCGTTTCTTGGTCCGAAAGCGACGCCTCCGCCTACCCAGATAGGCGATCTGATAGAGCCGTGTCTCGCTCTGCCTGTTCCTTTTTGCTTCCAAGGTTTTATGCCTCCTCCTCTGACCTCGCTTCTGTCTTTTGTGTGAGCAATATTAATTCTGGCATTTGCCTGTTGAGCAACATAAACTTGATGAATAAGGCTTGGATTGAACTCCACGCCAAAAACATCTTCAGAGAGTTCAAGATTTCCTGATCTGTCGCCTTTTTGATTGTATAAATCAACACTTATCATAATATTATTTATTTCTGGCTTACTATTTCCACAAGCGTTCCTTTTCTCCCCGGCAACGCTCCGGATATCGCTAAAATTCCGTTCTCCGCATCAACCTTCACAACTTTCAATCCCTTGGTAAACACTCTGTCGGATCCTGTTCTTCCGGCCATTCTTCTGCCTTTAAAAACCCTTTGAACTCCGCCGGCGCCGATGGAACCCGGAGATCTTAAATTGTGCGCCTGTCCGTGGCTTCCGGGACCGCCGCTAAAATGATGTCTTTTAACGACTCCTTGAAAACCCTTTCCTTTTGAGATGCCTGAAACATTAACTCCATCACCGACCGCAAATGTTGATATCTCGATCTTGTCTCCAACTTTGTAGTTTTCCGCATCCGTTCTGAATTCCTTCAAAAAAAGAAATTGCCCGAGATCTTTTAAATGCCCCTTCTCCGGTTTGTTGATATTTTTTTTGTGCCCGGAACCTATCTGAACAGCCTTGTAGCCGTCTTTTTCTTCCGTTCTTATCTGTGTGACGGTGCATGGATCAACCTCAACCAAAGTGACAGGAACAACCTTGCCGCCTTCGTCAAAGATCTGGGTCATATTCAATTTTTTGCCTATAATAAACTTCATTTCTTTAAAATAAAAAGTGAGCAAAGCTCACAATTAAAAAGCTTAACTTACAAAAATAAACAAATTGTAATTATACGCTGTTCATAGATTGCAAGTGATTTCGCAAAAATAATTTCGCGAAGTCATCTGCAATCTAACGAAAACTACATCATCTTTATCTCAATATCAACTCCGGCCGGCAAAGAAAGATTTGTCAATGCGTCTATGGTCTTTGCGCTTGGATTTAAAATATCCACTATTCTTTTGTGAACCCTCATCTCGTAGTGATCTCCGGCGCTTCTGTGAACAAAAGTTGATCTTGTGATGGCATATTTTCTCGTTTCTGTCGGCAATGGAACAGGACCGGCAATGCTTCCGCCTTGTCTTTCAGCCGCCTCAACGATCTGTCTTGTGCTGTTATCGATGATCTTATTGTCGTACGCTCTGATCTTGATCCTTAACTTTTGTACTTGTTCTTCTTTCTTTGACATATATTCATTTCAAAGCCTCCCCTCCTTTCGAAGGGAGGCTTTGATCATTAAACATTAAGCTGAAATACTCAATACAACTCCTGCTCCAACTGTCTTACCTCCTTCACGGATGGCAAACCTCTGCTTCTCTTCAAGAGCAACCGGAGTTATCAATTTAACCTTAACCTTAATTGTATCTCCAGGCATAACCATCTCTGTTCCGGCTGGCAATATGATATCCCCCGTCACATCTGTCGTTCTAACATAAAACTGGGGTTTGTATCCTGTGAAAAATGGAGAATGTCTTCCGCCTTCCTCTTTTGTAAGAACATAGATCTCAGCCTCAAAGTCGGTATGCGGAGTGACAGAACCGGCTTTTGCAAGAACCTGTCCTCTCTCAACATCCTCTTTCTTTTGGCCTCTGAGCAATATTCCCGCGTTGTCTCCAGCCATAGCCGAGTCAAGACTCTTGTTGAACATTTCAATTCCTGTGATAACGCCTTTTTGAGTAGGTCTGATACCGATGATCTCAATGTCATCACCAACTTTAACCTCTCCTCTTTCAACTCTTCCTGTGACGACAGTTCCTCTGCCTTCAATTGAGAAAATATCTTCGATAGGCATAAGAAACGGCTTTGATGTCTCTCTGACAGGATCCGGGATCCACTCGTCGCAAGCCTTCATAAGCTCAAGAAGTTTCTGAACATATACTCCATCTTTTGTTGTTTCCTCAAGAGCTTTAACTGATGAACCTCTGATGAAAGGAGTATTCTTTCCATCAAATCCGTATTTTGTCAAAAGATCCCTGATCTCCTCCTCTACCAAGTCAACAAGCTCTGGGTCGTCCGCCAAGTCCATTTTATTCAAATACACAACCAAAGCCGGAACGCCAACCTGCTTTGCGAGCAAGATATGCTCTCTTGTTTGTGGCATAGGTCCGTCCGGAGCGGCAACAACCAAGATCGCGCCGTCCATCTGAGCGGCGCCGGTGATCATATTCTTTATATAGTCGGCATGCCCGGGAGCGTCAATGTGAGCGTAATGTCTCTTTGCTGTTTCATACTCTGAATGGTGCAAAGAAATGGTAATACCTCTCTCCCTCTCCTCCGGAGCTGCGTCTATTTGGTCGATAGACTCAAGTCTTGCCTTTTGTCCGGCAAGATTCAAAGCATGCAAGATTGCAGCTGTTGTTGTTGTTTTTCCATGGTCAACGTGGCCGATCGTGCCGATGTTAACATGGGGTTTTGTGCGTTCAAATTTTTCCGCCATTTTTTTATTTTTACAGCCGACTGCAATTAAGCTTGAAATTATTAGTGTTCATCAGACCCAATAATTTAAAGCCAATCGCGAAAGCCAGCTTTAAAATTAATTAATTTTAATGTTTAAAAATGTTTCAATATTCTAATCCAAAAATCCTATAAAGTCAATAGCTTTTTTTGCCTAAAACGGCAAGTCCTCAAGCCGAACCTCTCTTAAATCTTTCTTTATCCTCTCCACTTCATAATCCACTCTGAACCTCTCTTTAAACTCTCCTTTTTTTGCCGGCTCATTTTCACTTCTTTCTCGCTCAAGCTCTTTTTCTATCATTTTATCTATTGAATCCATTCCGTAATTTTCAAAGTCGCCGATATCTTCAAACCCTCTCCCGTCTCTCTCCAAAATGCGCTCGCTTTCCGGCGTCTTCAAACTTCTGGCATAATCATCAAAAGGCACCACCACATATGAAGGCTTGCCGTTTTCCATCACAACTATACCTCTTTTTGATACTTCCAATATTTTTTTGATATCATCAAGCATTTTTTCAGCTTATAGCTGTTAGCTTATAGCTTTTAGCTTTTGAAGCTAGAAGCCGGAAACTGAAAACTAAAGCTACTTCCTTCCGGCGATGACCTCCTGCGCAACATTTTTCGGCGCCTCCTCATAACTTGAAAATTCCATACTGTATGAAGCCCTGCCTTCCGTCATTGATCGCAACTGCGTTGAATAGCCGAACATCTTTGCCAAAGGAACTTGCGCCGTGATGACTTTGATGTTTCCTCTGTCTTCCATGCTGTCTATCCTGCCTCTTCTTGAATTTAAGTCTCCCGTCACATCACCGACAAAATCCGGTGGCGTGATAACGGCGACTTTCATAATGGGCTCCAAAATTATAGGATTTGCGGCGGTAAGAGCTTTTCTTGTTGCCATGGAACCGGCGATCTTAAAGGCCGCCTCTGATGAGTCAACATCATGGTAAGAACCGTCAAATAGAGTGACCCTGACATCCTGGATAGGATATCCGGCAACAACACCTTTCTCAACCGCCTCTTTTGCGCCCTTCTCAACAGCCGGCACAAACTCCTGCGGAATAACTCCTCCTCTGATCTCGTTTTCAAATTCAAATCCGGCATTTTTCTCAATAGGCTCAACCCTGACTTTAACATGTCCGTATTGGCCTCTTCCGCCGGACTGCTTGACATACTTCTCCTCCGCCTCGGCTGTGCCTTTGATTGTTTCTTTGTAAGCTACTTGCGGAGCGCCGACTGAAGCGCTGACCTTAAACTCTCTGAACATTCTATCCACCAAAACCTCAAGATGCAATTCACCCATTCCGGAAATGATCGTTTCGCCGGTTTCATGATCAACCTTAATCTTAAATGTCGGATCTTCATCGGCAAGCCTTCTTAAAGCTATACCCATCTTCTCTTGGTCGGCTTTTGTTTTTGGTTCAATTCTTAATGAGATGACCGGCTCAGGGAATACGATCTTTTCAAGGATGATCGGCTTTGATTCGTCGCAAAGTGTGTCTCCAGTCGTCGTCTCTTTGAGCCCGACAGCCGCGCCGATATCTCCGGCATTTATCTCATCAACCTCTTCTCTTTGGTTTGCATGCATTCTTAAGATTCTTCCAATCCTCTCTCTTTTCTGTTTTGTTGAATTGTAAACATAAGAGCCTTTTGTGATCTTTCCGGAGTAAACTCTGAAAAAGGCCAATGAACCGACAAACGGATCGTTGGCGATCTTAAACGCCAAAGCGGAAAATGGCGCTTCGTCGCTCGCATCTCTTGTCTCCTCGACGTCCGTGTCAGGATTTGTGCCTTTTATGGAAGGAACATCCAAAGGAGAAGGCAAGTAGTCAACAACCGCGTCCAACGCCAATTGCACGCCTTTGTTCTTCAAGGCCGTTCCGCACAAAACAGGATTAACGACTCCGCTAAGCGTCGCTTTTCTCAAAGCTGATTTGATATCAGCCTCTGTTATCTCTTTTCCTTCAAGATATTTTTCCGCCAAAACATCATCTTCGGAAGCTATCATATCAAGCATCTCTTCTCTCCATTTGGCTGTTTCCAACTTCATATTTTCAGGCACCTCTTTCACCTCCACTATCTCGCCCATCTCTCCTGAAAATGTAATATATTTTTGATTGATAAGATCAATGACGCCTGAGAAATCAGACTCAACTCCGACCGGTATCTGAACCGGTATTGCCTTTGGATTCAATCTGTTTCTGATCGACAAAAGATCCTTGTGCCAGTCGGCGCCAGTTCTATCAAGTTTGTTTATGAAGCAGATCCTTGGAACTTTGTATTTGTCCGCTTGGTGCCAGACGGTTTCTGATTGCGGTTCTACTCCGGCAACGCCGTCAAAAACAACTATTCCTCCGTCCAAAACACGCAAGGACCTCTCAACCTCAACGGTAAAGTCCACGTGTCCGGGAGTGTCTATAATATTGAATCTATGTTCGCTTGATTTGTCGTTTTCCCTTTCCTGTTCCATCCAGTCCATCACAGCTTCTCCCTCATGCACCTCGCCTATCTTATGGGAAACTCCGGTATAAAATAAAATTCTTTCTGTGACGGTTGTCTTTCCCGCGTCAATGTGGGCTATAACTCCTATATCTCTTGTTCTATTCAGTGGATAAATACGCGACATAATCTATAAATTGAAGTGACCGGAAAGAACCGGTCATCTTTTTTTTAATTATTAAAAATGATATTACCAGGAAAAATGAGCAAACGCTTTGTTTGCCTCGGCCATTCTTTGAGTATCCTCTCTTTTTTTGATGGCCGATCCTTCGTTTTTGGAAGCAAGCATTATCTCGTCCGCCAATCTATTGGCCATTGAATCTCCTTTTTTCGCTCTGGCGGCCTGAATGAGCCACCTTAAAGCCAAGGCTAATTTTCTCTCGCCTCTGACCTCTCTTGGAACTTGATAATTCGCTCCTCCGACTCTTTTTGATTTGATCTCAAGCACCGGCGAGATATTTCTAATGGCCAGATCAAATATTTCTATCGGACTTGATTTTGAAAGCTCCTCAACTTTACTCATAGCGCCATAAACCACTCCTTCCGAAACGGAAAGCTTGCCGTCAAGCATTATGGTTTTGATAAGCTTTGTTATGACAACGCTGTTGTATTTAAGATCCGGCTCAACTATTCTTTTGTATTTTTGTTTTCTTCTCATTTCCCTATTATTTCCTTATTATTTATTTCCTTATTATTTCCCTATTAATCTTCTTGAAAATTTTACGCTTTCGGCCTCTTTGCGCCATATTTGGATCTCTCCTGCTTTCTTCCATCAACACCCGTAGCGTCCAAAACACCTCTGACTATATGATACCTTACTCCCGGCAAGTCCTTGACCCTTCCGCCTCTTATCACAACAACAGAGTGCTCCTGCAATGTGTGGCCTTCCCCAGGAATATATGCCGTCACCTCCATGCCGTTTGTCAATCTGACCCTCGCGATCTTTCTCAAAGCGGAGTTCGGTTTTTTAGGAGTGGTTGTTGAAACTTTAACACAAACACCTCTCTTAAAAGGGGATGCGAATTTCTTCGGTCTATTTTTGAGATTGTTAAAACCTCTCATAAGCGCCGGCGACTTTGATTTTCTTTTTGCGCTTTTTCTTCTTTTTCTAACTAACTGATTTATTGTTGGCATATTTAAAAAATAAGTGTTTTGAAAAATTTATTAAAGTAAGAATAATTTATCAAATAATTCAATGAAAGTCAAGGTTCTGGCTTTACATCCCGCCAAAGGCCAGATAGATTATAGGAACGGAGAAAAGCCAGGAGAAAAAATTAATGAAAGAGTATATCAATATACCAATAATATTTGTCAAAAATACGACCGCAAGAAGAATGAAAAACCCCCACTGCTCCATGAATGGCGCAAACCTCTCAAATGCTCTCGGAGCGAAAGTTTCAAATATCCTGTAGCCGTCAAGCGGAGCTATCGGCAAAAGATTGAACACAAACAAGGAGAGGTTGATGTATGTCAGGAATGCGAGAAACTTCACTAAAAAGTTAACCTCCGAAAGTCCGGCGGATAAAACTATCTTTAAAAAAATTATCGCAAAAACAGCGATGACAACATTTGCCAATATGCCGGCAAAAGAAACCAAAAATTTCCCGAAATTGCCTCTTTGGACATTAGCGATATTTACCGGCACCGGCTTTGCCCAGCCAAAGCCGACCAAAACAAGCATCAAAGAGCCGAGAACATCCAGATGCGCAAGCGGGTTGAGCGTCAAACGACCCATACTGAAGGCCGTCTCATCGCCAAGCTTGTAGGCGGCATAGCCGTGCGCGACCTCGTGAATGGTGATGGCGATAAGCAAGGCAAAAAGCCAAGGAATGATAAGCGTAGGGTTGTCTGCAAAAAGTTGAAATAAAAGCATTTTAAAAAAATTAATTTAACAAACTTAGTATATCAGACCTTGATTTTTTTTAAAAGGCATGTTAAATTGTTCAAATCATCTAATTAAACATAAAAATATGTCTAGGAAATGTTCGGTCTGCGACAAGACCTCAAAAGTAAATACGGTATTGGTAAAGCTTAGAGGAAATTACAATCCAACCACAAAAAGAAGAAAATATCCAAACCTTCAATGGACTACCATAAACGGAGAAAGAACGAAAGCCTGCACGAAATGCATCAGAACGATGAATAAAACGATAAAATAAACTCATAAGAAAAAACGCCTCAAAAAGAGGCGTGTTTTCTTATTCCCCATCAAGATAAAATATGAACGTAAGCTAAATCCAAGTGGGTGCCCGCAGCCGTGGATTCCGGACGAACCAGCAATACAGAGCAATGTAAGGCTCCAAGAAAGACATAGTTGTCCTTAGTTCATTTAGTATTTGATGGAGCAATTTAATTATATACCCGTTCAAAGAAAAATCAAAGACCGGCTATTTCTTTTCCAAAAGATGCTTTGTTATCACCTTCTCAAGTTTTTTTACGTGATCCTCTTTTGCTTTCTCAAGCTCATCCCAAAGCGCCATGCACTCGTCGCAATCTGAAGCATCCTTTTTATACATATGCTTAATTCTCCAGAGGCTTTTGTGCTCCTGGACTACTTGCATCATAAAATTGTAAATATGATTATCAAACATTCATATTCACCTCCTTTGCTTTTATTATACCATATTGCATAAGTTCCGAAACGCATGAGACTTCTCCCCGGGAACACACCCCGCGCCTTCACCCGCTATTGCCTCTTCTGCGGAGGCCTACGCTTGTCCTCGCAACGGCGAAGTTTTTGATAAAGATAATTTGCATCAAAAACGCAAGGCTTATGCCTCTCCGTCAGGTTGCGTCGCGGGGTGTGTTCCCGGAAAGATTAACAAGAAGAAGGAATATTCATAAAAAAGAATATCCCGCAGGCAAAAAAGCTTGGTCTTCCAACTTGGAGACCGAGTCTCCAAGTTGGAAGTTTTTTGCCGAGGGTAAAGAAATTTTTTCCGCCGGAGAAAAAATATTCTGGTTCTTTTTTATGAATATTCCTTCTTTTGCAATAAACTGCCAATAGCACATTACAAAGGAGGGCGCCGCAATGGTAAAATTGAAAATTGTAGCTCGAAATAATAATTCCAATTTATTGGGGAGATTGGCATGGATCCATAAATGCATCTCAAGAGAGCACGGAAAAAATATTCCGGACTGCGTCTGCCATTTAAAAGGTATATCCAGAACGATCCAGCGAGTTGTTAAATCTCCGCATTGCGACGACCATTACGAGATAAAAGATGGGCCTCACGTAAAATATCTTTCAAGAAAAGAATTTTGGACTCAAGATCAATTAAAGACATTAAGCCGGCTCCAAGGCAATCTTGGAGCGAAAAGATTAATAGAGCTGATCAAAGATTTCAAGACCTCGCGTCCATTCTTAATTCATTCAAGATAACAAAAATCCGGAGCTATATCAGCTCCGGATTTTCATTTTTCATTTTTAAGCTCAAGATAGATATGGATATGACCGTAATATACGATGCAACACACATCGGACAAATGGCATGAAGCATATAGTAAACAAAAACTCCCAAAGAAAGAGAATAGACAACGCCAAAACCTGCGCCGTAAATAAGAAGTTTCTCAAATATCGCGCTCTTTTCCGGCTTTCTGCTTAAAATAAGATAAGCAAGAGCCGCGATGAAAATGTAAAACAAAATGCCAAGCAATGCCTGCGGAATTCCGAAAAGCTCCGAATATGGACCTTTGTTCACTATGTCGCAATTTATAACTTCCGAGACATTGCAGACGCTGTCGCCCATCGGCTTGTAATGATCATACAAGGAATAGCTTGTTATGAAAATTCCAAAGATCGCGAGCGCGAATATCGCTTTTGTTATTTTTGAATTTCGCATTTTGCCGTTTCCGCTAATTTCTTTATACTCTGCTCGCCTTCAAAAACAGTGCCGTCCGGAAATTTCCAGGTCGGATAGCCTTTAACGCCGGCGTCATTGCATTCTTGGGTTTGGCCTTTTTGATTTCCCGGCAAGGCGCATTCAACATATTTTATATATTTAAAAGATTTGCCAAACTCCTCTTTCTGGGCTTTGCAGTGCGGACACCACCAAGCTCCGTACATGACAACGCCTTTTTCCGCCAAACATTGAGCGACTTGGTCGTGCTCTCCGGGTTGTTTACTTTTATTATAAAAGAAAAACCCGATGCCGACTAAAACCAAAATCACCACAACTATAGATATTATTTTTTCCAATTTTTTCTTCTCCATATTTCAAATATTATTCAAGTATGCCGTCTAAATTGACATCGTATAGCATCCTTTCGTTAACGTGCTTGTAATTCATTATCTCATCCTCGCGAAACCAAACTTTAATCTCTCTCTCCGCTTCCGCCGGAGCGTCCGAGCAATGGATCAGGTTTCTCACCGCTCTGTTGTCTCTGTTTGCCAAAGCGTATGAATCCAACGTCAGATCTCCTCTGATGGTACCGACATCGGATGTCAAAGGCTCTGTGCCACCGACTATTTTTTTGACAATGCCAACAGCTTGATTACCTTCAATAATCATCGCCAAAACAGGACTGCATGTCATAAAAGAAAAATTCGCCTCCAAAATATCCCTGCCATATTCCAAAGCGCTCTTTTCAGGCTCCTTGCCGGCATCTTTTAAATTTTTGATAGCTGTGTTGCCTTTCGTCTCGCACCATTTATCATCCTTGATCTTTCTTTTGTCATAGCTCATTATACAATTTAATTTTAATAGATACAATCTAGCATAAAAATAATAAAATTGGAAGTATAAAAAATCGCCGGCATTACACCGGCGAATCTTCAATCTATCACAATTTGAATCTTTCTTGTTCTAACGTTATGCTGATAACGATAATTCTTTATTTGCGAATCATCGCCTATCAGCATATCAGCGTGAAAAATACCACCAAATTTTGAAAAGTGATGATCATACGGATCCTCATTCATCACAAGATGAACATCTAAACTATTTTTAAATCTAAATATCCTCTTAAAAAGGCTGCCTTTTACAAACGAGCTTACCTTCCCTATTTCATAAGCCTCTCTGCTTTCTGAAGGAAACGCATAATGAATGCCACCGCCACATAATGGATCACCGCCATATCGCATAATTCTTTTTTGCGGATATCGCCCATGACACCCTAATAAAGCATCTTTCGAAAATATGGAAAAAACTTTCGAAAATATGATATCAACAGGAACCAATCCGTCATCACTCCTTCTTTTTAAATGGAAATCATCTCCTGGAAAAAATAAGAGATTTTGCAAGCCATTATCCACTGGTATTAGCTGTGCTGGATCTAAGAAAAAAGAGAGTTCTTTATCTCCGGAAAAATACAAAGAATGCCTTCTTTTTTGTTCTGCTATATTGCAACGATTTACTCCCATGACACGCACCTCGCCCATTGTTAAGGTTCACTCTGAAAAACAATTTTATATTATAGAAAAATATATTCTATGTCAATAAAATTAAGACTGGCGTTCTTAATATTGGGTTTTGAAGTTTAGTTCTGATCCGTCGGTTGTTATCTTCACCCTGCCGTTTATGTCTGTCCGGAAAAGCTTTATCTCTTTCAACCTTTCCAACACAATATCTGAAGGGTGATGATACGGATTATTTTTCCCGACCGATATCACAGCTATTTCAGGTGTCGTTTTTTCAAGAAAAATCTCCGAACTGGAAGTTTTTGAACCGTGATGATTGATCTTTAAAACATCAACATCAATATCAAGACCGGAATTTGCGAGCTCAAGCTCTTCTTTCAGCTCGGCATCGCCGGCAAAAAGAAATTTCTTTCCCAAAAAATTCAAAACAACCGCCATTGAAAAATCATTCGGATTTTGAACTGAAAGGTTAGCGACATCTTTGAACGGATACAAGACATTCAAAAAGGCAGTCTCTCCCAAATTGATATGCTCGCCGGCCTTTGCTTCTATTTTATTTATTTTTTTCTCCTCAATGATCTTTTTTATCTCGTCGTAAAAACTATTTTGATAATCTATGCTAGAAAACATTATATTATCCACTTTGTATCTTTTTAAAAGCTCTATCAACCCGAAGATATGGTCTTTTTGCGGATGAGAAAAAACAACCAAGTCTATCTCTCTGTCGTAAAAAGGCATCACGGATGAAAGCTCGGACAAAAGAGAATTGTCCGGA
>JACQDS010000021.1 GCA_016200995.1 Candidatus Azambacteria bacterium
TGATCTCATACTCCCCTCTTTGCGACGGCTTAAGCCCTTTTATTATACCAAAGACATCGTAGTCATACATATAAAGCCCGGAAACCGCCAAGTTTGTTTTTGGCATTTTTGGTTTTTCCTCTATATTTATTATTTTATCACCGGATATTTCAGCAACGCCAAATCTATGCGCGTCATTCACCTCCTTTAAAAAAATCTTTGCGCCTTTTTCCTGTTTTAAAAATTCATTGAAATACTCAGATATATCATCCTCAAATATATTATCTCCCAAGATAACAACAATTTTTTGGTTGTCGGCGAAATTTTCTGCCAAGCTTAACGCATCGGCGATACCGGCAGCCTTCTCTTGAACTTCATAAGTAAGCTTTACGCCAAATTCATGACCGGAACCCAAAAGCGTTGAAAAATGCCCGGAATACTCCTGTCCGGATATTATCAAAATATCCTTCACACCCGCCTTAATAAGTGTGTTTAAAGGATAATAGATCATTGGCTTGTTATAAACCGGCAACAGATGTTTATTCGTCACTTTTGTCAGAGGATACAGCCTTGAACCTGTGCCTCCTGCTAATATTATGCCTTTCATCCCGTTAGAAACAGACCACGACCAGCGCTGATCTGTTATTAATTTTTAATGTATTTTTCTTCATATGATCCCGCATTCCAAAATCTTGAAGTCGCGGTCGTGGCTTCTAACGGGATTCATATTTATTTATAATGTTTTAAGACCTCTCTCATAGCTTCGTGTATCTCCGGCAATTTGATCCCTTCATCTTCAAGCTTCTTGGTGCTTAAAATACAATTTGATCTTCCGGCTTTTGTCTTTAAGCTCTTGGCATCGATCAACTGATACTTAAAGTCAGGATCAACAAGCTCTTTATACATATCAAGTATCTCTTTATGAGTTATGCTTCCGGGATTTGTGACATTATATATTCCTGTTTTCTTTTTTTCTATGAGTTTTTTTGTTGCGATAATTAGATCGTCAATAACTGTCATAGAGTTTGGCTCGTTGATAACCTTTTCATAATTTGTAATTTTAGTTATGAAATTTCTATTGCTTTTCTCGCTATCTAAAGGCATCCTTAACCTGACCTGCAAAATCGGAAACTTGTCCAGCATATATTCGGAAACAAACTTGGTAAGAGAATAAAAGCTCGGCATTGAATTTATATCCGGCACATCCTCTTCTGAAAATCCATTGCCGTTGTTATCCCCTTGATAAATGCAGCCGCTTCCCAAGTGGGCCATAAAAACACTTTTCTCAAAACACGCTTTTGCAAGAATAAAAGGTCCTGTCACATTTGAATATAGTGTTTCCTCTTTATGATCTTCACACCAATCTATATTCGGCCTTCCGGTTCTGCCGGCGCAATTTATGACAATATCCGGTTTTTTTTCTTCAAGTATCAGGCGTACGGCATCTATGTTTCCTATGTCTGTTTCTGTAATTTCCGCGTCACTGAACGCATTTTTAAACTTATTGCCTATATATCCATTTCCAAAAATCAAATACTTCATAGTCTTAAAACTAACCTGCTAACAATACAATACTATCATAATTTCAGCTTAAGTCCACTTATTTTTTATCGACGTCGGACGTCGATATTTAAAAACCTGCTCGAACCTCCATTTCCAAAGGTATTTAAGGTAGCTTTTTATATGCGCTCTCGCCATTTTATTTGAAAAAATGTCCAAGCTTCCGTATCCGCCGTAAGACGCTCTACTATGATAATGGGTAAATTCCGATCCGGGAAAATACACAATCCTCAAGCCGTTTCTTCTCATCCTCTCGCAAAAATCCACATCTTCAAAATACATAAAAAATCTCTCATCAAAATATCCTGGAAATCTTTCCATTACACTCTTTTTTACAAGATACGCCGAACCCATAAGCCATTTGACATCAAAAGGGTCTGACGCGCCGTCCATCTCTTTATATGTAAACTTGTTCAGTATCTTGCCTCCAAATTTCGTTTTGCCAAAAAAAGTTCTTCTTGCCAATATCGTCAAGAAGGTGTAATCGCGAAAATATGTATGTTGCAAAGAACCGTCAATGTTAAAAAGCTTGGGACCTAATACGCCGATATCATTATGTCTCTCCATATGATCTATCAAAATTTTTATAGATTCTTTGTCTTTGAAAACTATATCGGCGTTTATTATAAATAAAAATTCTCCTTTTGCCGCCTTGATAGCATCATTGACTATCTTTGAAAATCCGACATTTTTCTCATGTTCAATGAAAAAAATTTCCGGATAAAAGCTTTCTATATCTTTTTTTACGATTTTATCAGTCTCGCTGTCGGTAACTAAAACCTCATAGGGAATATCAAAAACATTCTCTCTTATAGAATCCAAACAAACCCTTAAAACATCCGGCGTTTTATAATGATTCACTATTATGCTTAATTTCGGTTTTTTCTCTGACATATTCATTCCCTTATTTTTCCAAACTTTCCGGCATAGAAATCTTTTATCCCTTTAATTATCATCTTTGATTCTTCTTTTTTTGAAGGCAAAATAACAAGCTTCAAAAGTTGCTTTGCGTACTTATACCAACCCCACATCAATATTCCCCAGTATATAGGCTTTGGCGCGTGTCTTTTTGAAAGCAACAGAGCATTTCGCATATGGTAGTAAAGTATCCTTGGGCTTCCTATTTTTTTTATTGATCTTGTCACTTTATGATAAACCACAGCCTTTGGAGAATACATTGTCTTATATCCGGCCTTTCTGACACTCAAACTCCAATCTACATCTTCGTAATACATAAAATACTCCTCCGGCAATACGCCTATTTTTTTAACGATATCCGATTTTATCAAAAAAACACAGCCGGTGATATAATCCACCTCTCTTGGTTTTGTGTCATTTGGATAATCGGCATCAATATGCCCATATTGCATATGCTCTCCCCCGCCGAACCAGCTGAACTTTCCTCCGCCGTACCAGATCTTGTTTCTGTCCGGCTCAAAATAAAAATATATTTTTGAACCGACTGCCCCTATCTTTTCGTCGCTCTCCGCCACCTTCACAAGCTCGTCAAGAAAATCCGGCTCAACAGTAGTGTCGTTATTTAAAAGCAATATATAATCAAAACCGTTTTTTAAGGCTTTTTCTATACCGACATTATTTCCGCCGGAAAAACCGAGATTTTCCTTATTTTCTATCAGCTCAACACCGCCAACACAAAACGGCCTCAAAGCTTCTAGGGACTTTTTTTCCGAATTATTATCAACTACGAAAATTTTATAATTTTTATAATTTATTTTACTGACGCTTTTTATGCATTCAATCGTATCTTCGTCGCCGTTCCAATTTAATAAAATTATAGCAACTGAAGGATATTTTTTATCTTCCATGAAATTAAACTTTGATTATTTCTTTAAATTCTTGACCCACTCCTCGTTGCTAAGATACCATTTTATCGTTTTTTTGATCCCGTCCTCAAAAGAAACCTCCGGCTTCCATCCAAATTCTTTTTTCATTTTTGAATTATCAATGGCATATCTTCTGTCATGTCCCGGCCTGTCTTTTACAAATTGCTTTAGATCTTTCAGCTTTCCTAGGGCCTCAAGTATAACATCAGCTATCTCTATTCCGCTTTTTTCCGCCTCGCCGCCCATGCAATAAGTTTCGCCGATCTTGCCTTTATGAATAACCGTATCTATGCCGCCGCAATGATCTTCAACAAAAATGTAATCTCTTACTGACCTTCCATCTCCATATACAGGCACTGGCTTATCTTCCAAAGCATTTAATATAAATAACGGTATTATCTTTTCCGGAAATTGATATGGTCCATAGTTATTTGAACAATTGGAAATCGTGATCGGCAAGCCATAGGTATGATAGTACACTCTCACAATATGGTCTGACGCCGCCTTTGAAGCGGAGTAAGGACTCCTTGGGTCATACGGGGTGTTTTCATTGAATTTTCCGCCATTAAGCTCTAAAGCGCCAAAAACCTCATCGGTTGAGACATGATGAAATCTTTTCACTTTATTTTTAAGAGCTGACTTTAAAAGATTGTGCGTGCCTAAAATATTGGTTTTAAGGAAAATGTCAGGATCTTTAATGCTATTATCAACATGGCTTTCAGCGGCAAAATGCGCAACGACATCAACGCCCTCCATAACCTCATCAACAATTTTATTGTCGCATATATCGCCTTTTATAAATTTATATCTATCGCCGAACTTTTCCTCAACTTCTTTTAGATTATCAAGATTTCCGGCGTAAGTAAGCTTATCAATATTCACCACTTCATAATCGTTGTATTTTTTCAGTATATACGAAACAAAATTTGAACCTATAAAACCAGCCCCTCCGGTTATCAATATCTTCATAAAATTATAAGATAACTTTTATAAACCTTCTCTTACCCACCTTTATTATCTCTCCGCCTTTAAAGCTTAGGATCTTTTTTATGTCTTTATGCACGGCATCGTCAACGCTGACCCCTCCCTGCTCCACCAATCTTTTGGCGTCGGACTTACTTTTTGCCAAACCGGACTCCGCCAAAAGCTCAATCAAAGAGAGCTCGATTTTTGAAAGCTTGTATTCTTCTATTTCAGTCGGCTTTTCTTTCTTTGAGAAAATTTTTATAAACTCATCTCTTGCCTCTTTGGCTTTTTTATCGCCGTGATACAAAGCAGTAATTCTCTCTGTAAGCTCAAGCTTAACATCTCTAGGATTCTCTCCATTTTTTAGTCTTTCAGAGATTTTTTGGATATCCTCTTGAGAAGCATCAGTGCAAAGCAGGAAATATTTTTCTATCAAAGAATCCGGTATGAGCATTATTTTTTCAAACATCTCCAGCGGTTTTTCCGTCAGCCCGATATAATTCCCGACGCTTTTTGACATCTTCTTTACTCCGTCCGTTCCCTCCAAAAGATGCATTGTCAATATATCCTGTTCATTCATACCGTAATGCCTTTGCACACGTCTGCCCATTAAAAGATTAAAAAGCTGATCTGTGCCGCCTATCTCAACATCAGCCTTTATCTTCACTGAATCATACGCCTGAAATAAAGTATACAAAACCTCTGTCAATGTTATATCATTCCCCTCGTTTAATCTTTTTTTAAAATCAGCCCTTCTTAAAACCTGCTGAATACTGCCGGCCGCAGAAAGCATTATTATCTCCTTCATGCCTTCTTTAGCAAACCACTTGCTGTTATAAAAAACTTCTGTCTTTTTAAGATCTAATATTTTTCCGGCCTGCTTTAAATAGTTTTTAAGATTATTTTTTATCTCTTTATCAGACAAAGGCTTTCTTTCCTCGCTTCTGCCTGTCGGGTCGCCTATCTTTGCCGTAAAATCACCTATTATCAAAATGACTTTATGCCCCAAGTCCTGAAACTGCTTTAATTTTCTCAAAGGCACCGCATGCCCAAGATGCACATACGGCGCTGTCGGGTCAATGCCGAATTTCACTCTCAATTGCTTGCCGGAAAGCAAAGCATTTTTCAAATGCTCTTTTTCTATAACCTCTTCAACCCCCCTTGAGAGAAGCTCATCTATTTTTTTCTCATCTGTGATTATTTTTGACATATATAGACCTATAGCATAGGTCTATTAAAATTATCATATTTGACTGATATTTACAAATCCAAAAACCGCCTTTAAAAGGCGGTTTTTGGATTGTGGTGGGCGATACAGGACTCGAACCTGTGGCCTTCTCGACGTCAACGAGACGCTCTAGCCAACTGAGCTAATCGCCCGCATTTATTTTTTAATTTAAAATTTTAAATTTACATTTTTTATTCATAAATCGTCAATCACAAATCTTAAATTATTTTAAGGATTCAACCTTTTAACATCTCTCGGAAACAATATTGCTTCTTTAATGCTTCCTAAATTCAAAAGCTTAAAAACCAATCTTTCAGAACCCATACCCCAGCCACCGTGCGGTGGCATCGCGTATTTAAAAGCCAAAAGATAATCCGCAAAAGCTTCCGTAGCCACATTGAAATGCTTCATACTATTTAAAAGCTCGTCGTATTTGTGAATGCGCTGAGAGCCTGTCGTTATCTCAATGCCTTTAAACAAAAGATCAAAGCTTTTCGTCTCTTCTATGTTCTCTCCATCCGGCATAGTGTAAAAAGGCCTTTGCGAGCGCGGATAATGAGTCAAAAATATGAAATCCGAGCCGAACTTCTCTTTGGCGTATTGTCCGGCATAGATCTCGCCCTGCGGATCTATGTCGGTATCCTTCGGCACCTCGTAGCCGTATCTTTCTTTTATTATTTTTTTAACATCAGCCAATTTAACTGCCGGTATTATCTCGGGAATTTGCGGTAGCTCGGCTTGATACAAAGCAAGATCGGCTTTATTTTTCTCGCCTATCATTTTAAAAATATGCTTGATGACCTTCGTCAGTTCGCGCATTATATCTTCGTGGCTCTCAATGAAGCCCATCTCGGCATCAAAACTTATATACTCGTTCACGTGTCTTGTAGTGAAAGACCTCTCGGCTCGGAAAGCCGGACCAACCTCAAAAACCCTCTCAAAAGCCCCGACGCAGATCTGCTTGTAAAGCTGCGGGCTTTGGGCCAAAAACGCTTTTTTGTCAAAATAATCCAAAGTAAAAAAGTTCGCTCCGCCTTCGGATGCGGCGCCGAGTATCTTTGGGGTTTTTATCTCGCGAAAGCCTTCAATTCGCATTATCTCGCCGTAAGCGGCAAGCACGGTGTCGTAGATATTGAATATCGCTCTGACCGTTTCGTGCCTGATGGTTAAAGGCCTAAAATCCAAAAGTGTGTTTAATTCAACTTTCAGCGTTTTTTTACTTAAGTCAAAAGGCAGCTCTTCCGCAGGAGCCTCCAAGACTTCAACGCTCTCGCCGATGACCTCAACGCCGATTGCCGCTCTTTCTTACTTTTTGACAGCACCGATAGCCTTGATGATCGAGCCGACTTTAGCGTCAACTTTTTTGCCTTCAAAGACAAACTGCACTATTCCTCCTCTGTCCTGCAAATTCAAAAAAGCAAGCTCGCTTGAAAGCTCTCTTAACGAGTAAAGGCGGCCGTACATCTCAACCTTCTCTCCTATATGATTTTTTAGTTCATTTGATAATATTCTTTCCATAATTAACCGCTTAACTCTTACTTGGAGACTCAATCTCCAAGTGAAACTGCAAACTTTTGTCCACCCTCCAGGACTTGAACCTGGGACCCCCGAGATATTGAAAAAATATTTCTCTGCAATCCCGTGTCCACCCTCCAGGACTTGAACCTGGGACCCCCGAGATATAAGCTCGGTGCTCTAACCGACTGAGCTAAGGGTGGACACGATATTTTAAAGAATATGATTTTTTAAATAATTGGTTCGCTCAGAGAAAATAAAAGCTTGCTTTTATTTTCCTCATCGCTGCCAATTATAAGCTCGGTGCTCTAACTTTTATTTGCCGCTGATCTCTTTCATCAGCGCTTCAAAACCCTCTTTTTCTATCGTCTCTTTTTCTATCAAAACCTTGGCTATCTTATCAAGCTTATGCTTGTTTTTTGACAAAACATCCTTTGTTCTTCTGTGAGCGTCCGAAAGCAACTTTTTAAGCTCTTCGTCTATCTCCGCCGCTACGCTTTCAGAATAATTTCTGCTTTCGTGGATCTCCCTGCCTAGAAATATCATCTCTTCCTTGTGGCCGAAAACTATAGGACCGAACTTGTCGGACATTCCAAATTCCGTTATCAGCCTCCTGGCAAGCTCTGTCGCTTTTTGAAGGTCATTGGAGGCGCCGGTCGTCAGCTCGCCAAAAACCGTTTCTTCCGCCGTGTAGCCGCCAAGCATCACCGCCAAGTCTGCTAGGAACTCCGCTTTTGTTTTTAATCTTCTCTCTTCGGTAGGAAGCCTTAAAGTATAGCCTCCCGCTCTGCCTCTTGAAATAATGGATATTTTATGAACCATATCCTTTTGAGAAAGCTCGTAAGCCGCGAGCGCATGGCCGGCCTCATGATAAGCCGTTATCTCCTTTTCTTTTTCGGAAAGTATGTGGCTTTTTCTTTCCGGACCGAGCATCACTTTTTCAATGGATTCCAAAAGATCGTTTTGGGTGACGGTTTTTTGGTTTTTCCTTGCCGCAAGTATCGCCGCTTCATTCATGATATTTGCAAGATCAGCGCCGGAAAACCCGGGTGTTCTCTCCGCCACTCTTTTTAAATTAACATCCGCCTCCAGTGGCTTGTCTTTTGCGTGGATCTTGAGTATCTCCTCCCTGTCTTTTATATCCGGCTCGTCAAGCACCACTCTTCTGTCAAATCTTCCCGGCCTTAAAAGCGCCGGATCCAAAACATCCGGTCTGTTTGTCGCCGCCATCACTATCACTTTCGTGTCTCTTTCAAAGCCGTCCATCTCCACCAATATCTGGTTCAACGTCTGTTCTCTTTCGTCATTGCCTCCGCCGACGCCCGCCCCTCTCTGTCTGCCGATAGCGTCAAGCTCGTCTATGAAAAGTATCGCCGGCGCGCTCTTTTTTGCCGTTGAAAATGTATCCCTTACCCTGCCTGCTCCAACGCCGACAAACATCTCAACAAACTCCGAACCCGCCATATGAAAAAACGGCACGCCCGCCTCGCCGGCAACCGCTCTTGCAAGCAATGTTTTGCCAGTTCCGGGAGAACCCATAAGCAAAACTCCTCTTGGGATCCTTGCTCCCATATCCAAAAACTTCTTTGGATTTTTCAAAAAGTCCACCACCTCTTCAAGCTCCTGCTTTGCCTCTTTTAGGCCGGCAACATCTTTAAATGTCGTTTTGCTGTCTGTTGAAACTCTGGCCTTTGACTTTGTGAATGAGAACGCCTGCATAGAGCCTCTCTGCGCCTGCCTCATCATAAACCACAAAAATCCTCCTATGACCAAAAGTGGCAAAAGAAACGGCAATATGACGGAAAGCCAAAATCCGGCACCGGAAGGCTCGTTTATCTGAATTTTAATATCTCTTAGCTTTTCTGAATCAACTCCGTAATTTTTAAGAGATTCCGTCAGCGAAGCTTCCTCTTCTTTTCTTGTTTTCTGTTTTTTATTCTCCTCTTTTAAGGTTATCTCAAGATTATTGCTTTTGACTAAAATCTCAGAAACCTTGCCTTCATTCACCTCGCTGGCAAGCTGAGAAAGCGTAA
>JACQDS010000019.1 GCA_016200995.1 Candidatus Azambacteria bacterium
AGGAGCTTCGCCTTAAATATTTCGGCAGAAAGTCCGGCGTTTTAAATGATATTTTAAAATCCCTTAAGGATATGCCGGAAGAAAAGAAAAAAGAGATCGGTAAGTTTGCGAACGAGCTGAAAATATATTTTGAAAATGAGCTGGATATAAAAAAGAACGAGTTTTTGCACAGCGGAATAAAAGAGAGAGAAAAAAAAGAAAAGATAGATATCACGGCGCCGGGGAAAAAGGTCTTTCGCGGGCATATCCACCCCTTGACGCATGTGATGAGAAAATCGGTTTCAATATTTGAGTCTATGGGTTTTGAGATAGCTTCCGGGCCGGAGGTGGAAACGGAGTTTTACAATTTTGACGCTTTGAACATTCCGGCAAGCCATCCTTCGCGCGATATGCAGGACACTTTCTGGATAGATGTTCCGGGGCTTTTGATGCGAACTCAGACATCCTCCGTTCAGGTGAGGTTTATGGAAAAGCATAACCCGCCTTTAAGAATAGTATGTCCGGGCAGGGTTTTTAGAAAAGAGGCGACGGATGCCACTCACGAGATGCAGTTTTACCAGCTGGAATGCCTGGCGGTGGCGGAAAATCTTTCTTTAGTGAATCTTAAATCCGTCCTTGAATTGTTTTTCAAAAAACTTCTTGAAAATGAAAAGATAAAAGTCAGATTCAGGCCGAGCTTTTTTCCTTTTGTTGAGCCGGGTGTTGAGGTGGATGTGCTCTGCTTTAAATGCTCCGGCGCCGGATGCGCTTTATGCAAAAGAACCGGCTGGATAGAGGTCGGCGGAGCGGGAATGGTCCATCCGAATGTCTTAAAAACGGTGAAAATAGATCCATCAAAATACAGAGGTTTTGCTTTTGGCATGGGGCTTGATAGGATCGCGATGATAAGATACGGGATAGATGATGTCAGGCTTTTTTACGGAACCGATATGAGATTTTTAAAGCAATTTTAATATGAAGATAAGTTATAACTGGTTGAAAGAATATATAAATTTAAAGGAGAAGCCGGAGAAGGTTGCGGATATTTTGACTATGCATGCTTTTGAGGTGGAGTCTGTCAGAAAATCTGGTAATGACAGCATCTTGGAAATTGACATTTTGCCAAACAGAGCGCACGACTGCCTTTCGCATATCGGTGTGGCGCGTGAGCTCGGGGCGCTTCTTGAAAGAAAGGTTAAATTTGAAATTTCAAAAGTCAAAGAAAATAAAAAATTAAAGATCGGAGATTATATTTCCGTTGATGTAAAAGAGAAAGAGCTTTGCGAGAGGTACACCGCAAGGGTGATTTTAAATCTGAGGGTCGGACCTTCGCCACAGTGGCTGAAAGAAAGGCTTGAGGCGTTTGAACAGAATTCCATAAACAATGTCGTTGACGCCACAAACTATGTAATGTTGCTTTTGGGGCAGCCATTGCACGCTTTTGACCTGGATAAAATAAAAAACGGCAAGATAGTCGTCGGAAAAGCGAAAAAAGATGAACTGATAGAGACTCTTGGTGGAGACAAGTATATTTTGGACAGTTCGGTATTGACCATCAGAGGGGAAGAGGGGGCTTTGGCTATCGCCGGCATCAAAGGCGGTAAAAAAGCCGAGATAGATGAAAACACAAAAAACATAGTTTTGGAGTCGGCGTATTTTAATCCGGCAAATGTCAGAAAAACATCCAAAAAATTAAACTTAAGAACGGATTCTTCCGTCAGGTTTGAAAATGAGATCTCAAAGACGCTTTGTAGAGAGGCTTTGGACCTTGTCGCCGGCCTTATTTTGGAGATCGCCGGCGGAGATCTTGTTTCAGGAGCGGTGGATACCGGTTTGGGAGGATATCAAAAAACAAAAATAGCTTTCACTATAGCCGATATCCAAAAAGTGATCGGAGTGGATATCTCGGAAAAAGAATGCCTTTTGATATTAAAAAGGCTTGGTTTTGGAGTTTTAAAAGCAAGTAAAAAAGGCGTTTTTATGGCAGATGTTCCTTTTGAAAGGCTTGATATTTCGCTAAAAGAGGATCTGGTGGAGGAGGTGGTCAGAGTTTACGGGTATGAAAACATAGAGGCAAAGCCTATAGTCGCCGAACTTTGGCCGGCAGAGAGAAATGATGAATATTTTTACGCTGACTATGCAAGAAATATTTTAACAGGTCTTGGGTTTTCAGATGCTTACAACTACTCTTTTGTAGGGAAAAAAGAAACAGGGCTTTTTGACAATAAATATAAAAATTTGGTCGGGCTTTTGAATCCGCTTTCCGAAGACAAGAAATTTTTAAGGCCGACGCTTTTGTTTCATCTCTTGAACAATGTTTATGAAAATCTGAAGCACCAAAAGCATGTCAGGATATTTGAAATAGGAAATGTGTTTTCAACCGCCAAAGCCGGTGAGGTTTCTGAAAAAAATATGCTCGGCGGAATAGTAGCTTACAAAGCAAAGATGAAAGAGGGCGCCGAAACTTTTTACGAGCTTAAAGGTATGCTTGAAATATTTTTTGAAAGGCTTGGAATTTCCGATATGTGGATAGACGGCGCGGCTTCTGAGGTGGCATACTCGCATTCCGGATTTTGGCACTCTCACAGAGCGGCGGAGGTCAAAATTGGCGAGATAACCGTCGGTGTGATGGGCGAGATAAGCCATTCAATATTAAAAAAGCTTGATATTGAAACAAGAGTCGCCGCTTTTGAGATCGATTTTTCAAAGGTGATAACGATAGCAAATGAAAAGCATGAGTACCGGCCGATAAGCAAATTTCCGGCCGTCACGAGGGATCTTGCCATATTAACAGACAAAGATGTTCAGGCTGCGGATGTCGAGGGTGTGATAGAAGAAAAAGGCGGGACTCTGCTTGTTGATGTCGATCTTTTTGATATTTATGAGGATGAGAGTCTGGACGTTTTGTCTCAAAAAAGTTTGGCGTTTCACTTGATATTTCAATCCGAAGAAGGCACGCTTTCCGACCGAGAGGTTGATGAAATTTTTGATAAAATAAAATCCGGCTTGAAAGAAAACGGCTGGGAGATGAGAGGGTAGTTTAGATTAGAAAAAATAAGAAGAAGGAAGGGTCCTCAAAAAGAATATCCCGCAGGCGAGCCGGCTTGGTCATAAGCATTTATGCTTATGCGGCGAGCCGAGGGTAAAGAAATTTTTTCCGCTGGAGAAAAAATATTCTGGTTCTTTTTGGGGGGACCATTCCTTCTGACAAATACAGGAAGGAAGATTGAAGATTGTGGCCGGATGTGCTAAAATAAAAAAACTATGGCTAAAGAAGAAATTAAAAAAAGCGGAACTAAGTATTCCGCCGAAGATATTTATGTGCTGGAAGGGCTTGAGCCTGTCAGGAAAAGGCCCGGAATGTACATCGGTTCAACCGGCATTGAAGGCCTGCACCATTTAGTGTGGGAGATTTTTGATAACTCAAGAGATGAGGCTATGGGTGGGTTTGCCAGTGAAGTTGAGATAGCGCTATTACCCGGCAATATGGTAAGGGTCGTGGATAACGGAAGAGGCATTCCGGTTGAGGTTCATAAAAAAACAAAGGTTTCCAGTCTTGAGACGGTTATGACAACGCTTCACGCCGGAGGAAAATTTGGCGGCGAATCTTACAAAGTTTCCGGCGGACTTCACGGTGTCGGAGCTTCTGTTGTGAATGCTCTTTCAACTTATCTTAAGGCCGAAGTTCATAGAGATGGCGGAAAATATGTTCAAGAATACAATATCGGCAAGCCAAAATACAATGTCAAAAAAGTCGGAGCGTCAAAAAGAGTCGGCACGATCGTCTCTTTTGTTCCCGATCCGACCATTTTTTCAGATACGAATTTCAGTTTTCAAACAATAGTTGACCATGTTCGCCAGCAGGCATATTTGGTGAAAAAGCTTAAGGTAAGGATCATTGACGCAAGAGATTACAAGGGTAAAATAGACGATTCAAATATCTTTTATTTTGATGAACTGAATCTGCAAGTACCCTCGTATTCATTTTATTTTGAAGGCGGGCTTCTGTCTTTGGTGAGGCATCTAAACAGCGGAGACGAGGCTCTGCATGAAAATATTTTTTACGTTGATAAGACATCCGACAATGTGGAGGTTGAGGTCGCTTTGCAGTATATCACCGACATCACGAGCAAGGAGATGAGCTTTGCGAACAACATCAACACCAAAGAGGGCGGAATGCATCTTACCGGATTTAGAACCGCGCTGACCAGAGTCTTAAATGATTATGCAAAAAAGAACGGATTTTTCAAAAAAGATTCCGGGGAGAGCTTGACCGGAGAGGATGTACGGGAGGGCTTGACCGCTGTTGTTTCCATCAAGCTCGGCGAGATCCAGTTTGAAGGGCAGACAAAATCAAAGCTTGGCTCCACCGAGGCGAGACCGGCGACGGAGTCCGTGGTTTCCGCCGCGCTATCCGAGTTTTTAGAGGAGAATCCGCAAGACGCTAAAAAAATAATTGAAAGGTGTATCCTTTCTCAAAAGGCGAGGAAGGCGGCAAAGGCGGCGAGAGAGACGGTGCTGAGAAAAGGCGTTTTGGACGGCTTGACGCTTCCCGGCAAGCTTGCCGACTGCTCTTCAAGAAATCCTGAAGAGTCTGAGATCTACATAGTTGAGGGAGATTCGGCCGGCGGCAGCGCAAAGCAGGGCAGAGACAGAAGATTTCAGGCGATTTTGCCTTTGCGAGGAAAAATTTTAAATATTGAAAAAGCCAGATTGGACAAAATGCTCGCTTCAAACGAGATCAGGTCTCTCATCATCGCTTTGGGCACGGCCATCGCCGAAGAGTTTGATATTTCAAGAGCAAGGTATCACAGAATAATAATAATGACGGATGCCGATGTTGACGGAGCTCATATCAGAACATTGCTTCTGACATTATTTTTCAGGCATTTTCCAGAGATAATAGAAAAGGGCTATCTTTACATAGCTCAGCCGCCGCTTTACAGGATCCAAAAAGGCAAATCAGTCGAGTATGCTTACTCAGATGAAGGAAAAGAAAAGATAATCTCTCAATTTATCAAGCAAAAAGCTGAAAAAGCCGAGAAGGTTGAAAAAGAGGAAGGCGAGGTTGAAGAGGCGGAAGGCGAGGTTAAGATCTCCGGCATCAACATCCAAAGTTTTGATGGGCAGTGATGTTTCTTCAAGAAAGAAATTTATCCAGACGAGAGCGAAAAATGTCAAAAATCTTGATATATAAATGAATTTAAAAAGTCCTGATGTTTGAGATTTAATTTATATGAAAAAAATAAAAACGCAAAACATATTTTTTCTTCTTTCTGTTTTTTTGTTTTTACCGGTTTTTTTTGCAAGCGCCGATCTGGTGAATCCTTTGGGAACCGGTGTTGATAATGTCCAAAGCATCATCTGTCTTATCATAAGCCTTTTGTCCACCAAGCTGATGCCTCCGCTTGCCGTTTTGTTCATCATCTGGGCAGGATTTTTATATCTGACGGCCGCCGGCAAAGAGGAGAATATCAGAAAGGCAAACAGCACGATAGTCGCTGTTTCCATCGGCATCGCTGTTTTGATCTTGGCTCCAGCGTTGGTTGCCGTCGTTGTTAGTCTTTCCGGAACACCCGCAGATCCTACCTCCGCAAGTCCGGTCTGTAGCGTTAATGCTTCGGTTGGGAATATGAAAGAAGCCTTTGTGAATTTAATAAACTGGTTTTCCTGGTTTATCGCCGCCGTTTCAGTAATGATGGGGCTTTATTCCGGATTTTTGTATATGACATCCGCCGGAGATCCGAAAAAGGCGGCAGAGGCTTCAAAAGTTTTTGTATTTACGCTTATTGGAATCGTTGTTTCAATCCTCGCTTTTGGCATAGTTTCCGTCGTGGAAGGCCTCATTAAGTAGCTGGCTAGCTTGCGGGCAGGCCATATTGACTATTTGCTTTAAATAATATATTATACTTATAAAGCTCATCTGTGGGCTTTTTTAAATAGATTTCAAAATTCTTATGAATATCTTATCAAGAATATATTTTGGATTTATAAATTATTCAAAAGAGGTCCAGTCGGAGCTGAAAAAGGTGACTTGGCCGTCAAAGGAGATGACCATAAAATACACGCTTGCGGTGGTGGCTTTGTCTTTCGCTATGGTTGTTTTCTTGGGAGGTCTTGATCTCGTCTTTTCTTATTTATTAAATAAATACATATTGTAATATGGCAAGACAGACAATAGAACAAGGCAAAAAGTGGTACGCCATTCATACCTATTCGGGGTATGAAGATGCTGTTGTCAGAAATTTAAAGCAGAGAATAGAGTCAATGGGCATGGAAGATAAGATCTTCAGCGTTCTCGTTCCCAAAGAAAAAAAGATAAAGATAAAAGGCGGAAAAAGACATACGGTGGAGGAGAGGATCTACCCGGGATATGTTTTGGTTGAGATGATCGTCACCGATGATTCTTGGTATGTTGTCAGAAACACTCCGAGAGTGACAGGCTTTGTCGGTTCCGGCACTACGCCTATCCCGTTGTCCGACCAGGAGATCAAAGAACTTCAAAAGAGAATGGGTGTTGAGGAGCCAAAATACAAGATAGATCTAATGGTCGGTGACGCTGTTAAGATAGCCGATGGCCCATTTAAAGATTTTGACGGAAAGGTTTCAGAGGTGGATGAAGAGAAGGGTAAGATCAAAGTTTTGGTTTCAATGTTTGGAAGGGAGACGCCGGTGGAACTGGACTTTTTACAAATAAAAAAGATTTAAAATTGATGATTGATGATTGATGATTGATGATTTAAACCGAAAACGATTTTAAATCATAAATCTTAAATCATAAATCTTAAATCATATGGGCAAACCGATAAAAACAATAGTTAAAATAAACATAAAAGCCGGAGTGGCAAACCCTGCGCCTCCGGTGGGAACAGCGCTTGGTCCGCACGGTATTAACATACAGCAGTTTTGTTTGCAGTATAACGAAGCGACAAAAAGCAGAATGGGAGAGGTTGTCCCTGCGGAGATCACCATATATGAAGACAGGACATTTGAATTCAAGCTCAAAACCCCTCCGACCTCAGAGCTTCTAAAAAAAGCCGCAGGAGTGGAGAAGGGTTCAGGGGAGCCTCAGAAAAACAAAGTTGGAAAGGTGACGAAAGCCCAAGTCAGAGAGATAGCTGAAAAGAAGATGGCGGATCTTAATGCGTACGACCTTGATCAGGCATCTTTGATAGTTGAAGGAACGGCAAGATCAATGGGTATCAGAGTGGAGTAATTTTTTTTAAAAAAACAGCTGACAGGCGACTGAAGGCTGTTTTTTGTCTCTGTTTTGAAATTTGACTTTTAAAATTATTTGGAATAATCTTAATATCGTATGACGGTAAAAAACATAAAAATAGAAAATGTGATGCGAAAGCCGCATATAGTAAAAGACACGGCGACTTTTTTTGATGTTGTAAGCGCTATGATCTCAAATCACACGAACTCTATCATTGTCGTTGACAAAGACGGAAAACTTGCCGGAGAGGTCAGTGTTTTAAATCTTTTAAAGGAGGTTATACCTCCGTACATAAGCGATGAAAATGAGGTGATGGCGCATTTTGTGACAGAAGATGTCTTTCATGAGGATATTGAAAAAGTGAAAAATGTTCCTGTTTCAAAATTTATGGTTGTTGATCCGCCGATCGTCACCATAAACGATACTTTGGTCGAGGCCGCCATTAAGGCTATCTCCAGCGAGAGAAGCAGAGTGGTTGTCGTTGACGCCTTAAACAAGCCGATCGGAGTTTTAACAAGAACGGAGATCAAACAAGTTATCGGAAAGCATCTTAACGCAGAGGGTTGCTTCCCTGATTATTAATTTCTTATAACAATTAGTCAAAACAGCTTAATTTATTCAGCTGTTTTTTATTTTTTACCATTATGGAAACAGTTCATATAGATACGCCGTTTATTATAAGTAGTGTGATAGCGGCTTTGACTCTTGGAGTTATTATCTCCGAGAAGTTGCACAGGACAATAGTGGCATTTCTGGGTGCCATTATTATGATGGTTGCCGGAGTGGCGTTTAATTTTTTTAGCGCAAACGACGCTTTTGCGACAGTGGACCTAAAAACTCTCGGGCTTCTTTTCGGCTCTATGATCATGGTTGCCGTTTTGGAAGAGACTGGAGTTTTTCAGTATCTTGGAATTCTGACAGCGCAAAAAACCAAAGGCAATCCTTGGCTTTTGATGGTTGGGTTGGGGTTTTTGACATTTTCGCTTTCTTTGTTTTTAAATAATGTGACGACCGTTATGCTTGTCGCGCCTGTCGCTATTACTATTGCGAGAATTTTGAAGATCTCTCCCATTCCGCTTTTGATATCCGAGGCGATCATGGCAAACATTGGAGGTGTCGGCACGTTGGTCGGCCATCCGCCGAACATCTTGATAGGCTACGCGGCGCATATCAGCTTCAATCAATTTTTCATTCATGCCTTTCCGGTCGCTTTTGCTTCTTTGATAGCCACACTTTTGATGCTAAAGCTGATCTATAAAAAAGAGCTTTCAAGAAAACCGGAAAATATAGAGGAGCTTATGCGGATGAGGCCGAAGGAGGCGATAGTTCAGCCAAAGATAGCAATGATCACCCTTCCCGTGCTTGCGGTTGTGATAATCTTGTTTTTCATTCAGGATAAGATCGGCTTGGACGCTTCCGTCATCTCGCTTATTGGAGCGGCCTTGGTTCTCTTTTTGGTTAATCCGAAAAAGGACCCGAAAGATGTTTTTGCAAAAATAGAGGTCTCATTGCTTTTGTTTTTCACTTCCTTATTTGTTATCTTCGGGGCTTTGGAAAAAACCGGTGTTTTGGATTACCTTGCTCAGCTTATAGTTTCCGATGCTAAAGAGAATCTTTTAATGACATCTGTCATTATTATGTGGGCAGGAGCGTTTATATCAGCCGTCATTGATAATATACCTCTTGCCGTCGCGATGATTCCGATCATAAATCATCTTGGAATGGAAGGAGTGCCGACAGGGATTTTGTGGTGGGCGCTGATATTTGGCGTCGGCTACGGAGGACACGGAACGCCTATCGGCTCGGCAGCCAATCTTGTCGCTGTTGCCCAAAGCGAGCAGAATGGCACGCCTATCACTCTTAAGATCTGGCTCAAGACAGGCATGGCGAGCATGATAATCTGCCTTATTGTCGGAACCATAGCGTTGCTTGTGATGAATAAGTACATCTTATAGTCCTCCTCTACACAAAAGTTGATTATTGGGTTAATATACTCATATATTATTTATTGGTTTTATATGATTAAAAATCCATATCCAGGCAAGTTCATATCCATTGACGGGATAGACGGAGCGGGAAAATCAACTCAGCTTCAGTTTATTGAAGGTTGGTTTGAAAATCTCGGCTACAAAGTTTATTCCGGCCACGAGCCGACCATGGGTAATACCGGTTCAAAAGTAAATAAGATAATAAAAAACAAAAAATCCGCCCCAACCCCGCATGAGCTTCAAAAAATGTTCATAGAGGACAGAAAAGAGCATCTTGAAGGAGATATTATGCCGGCTTTAAAAAGTGGCGCGGTGTATATCTGCGACAGATATTTTCTTTCCACATTGGCATACGGAATGGCCGAGGGGCTTTCCTTTGATGACTTAATGGCTGATCACGAGGAGATCTTGAGCAATGAGTTCATAGTTCCGGATATGATGCTTGTTATAGACACGCCGGTTGAGATAGCTCTGGCAAGACTAAAAAGCAAAAAGTCGGAAAAGGATCTTGAATATTTTGAGAGAAAAGAGGATGTAATGAAAAAAGTCTCAGAGAATTTCAAAAGCTTCAAAGATAAATTTGAAAATATAAATTTCGTTTCCGGATATCTTTCAATACCGGACGTGACGAACGAGGTTAACGAAATTTTAAATAAAAAATTTAAACTTTGAACCACAAAACCCCATCTGCTTCGTTCCGCCTCCGCGCCTCGCATCTGGAGCTTTGTGATTCAAAGTAAATTATAATTTTATGTACGAAACTGTAATAGGGATTGAGATCCATGCTCAACTGAAAACCAAAACCAAGATGTTTTGCGATTCCAAAAACGACCCGGATGAAACGCGGCCGAATGTGAACATCTGTCCTGTTTGTATGGGGCACCCGGGAACATTGCCGACGATCAACAAAAAAGCGGTTGAGCATGTTGTGATGGTTGGACATGCTTTGAATTCTGAGATCGCAAAGCATACAAAATTCGACAGAAAAAATTATTTTTACCCTGATATTCCAAAAGGCTATCAGATATCGCAATACGATCTGCCGATCTGCGCCGGCGGGAATATTGATATTAACGGAAAGAAGATAAGAATAACGAGAGTGCATCTTGAGGAGGATACGGCAAAATCAATTCACGGCGCGTCGGGCCACAGCTTTGTTGATTTTAACAGAGCGAGCGCGCCTTTGATGGAGCTCGTCACGGAGCCGGATATCTCTTCTTGCGAAGAGGCGAAGGCTTTTTGCGAGGAACTTCAGAAGATACTCCAATATCTTGATGTTTCTGATGCGAATATGGAAAAAGGCCAAATGCGTTGCGAGGTTAATATTAGCATAAGGAAAAAAGGAGTTAAAGAATATGGAACAAAAGTTGAGATTAAAAATCTTAATTCTTTTAGAGCTGTTAAAGACGCTGTGGAGTTTGAAGAAAAAAGACAGGCCGAGCTTCTTGAAAAAGGCGAAAAAATCATTCAAGAGACAAGAGGCTGGGATGAAAACAAAAAATCGACATTTTCCCAGAGGCTGAAAGAGAGCGCGCACGACTACAGGTATTTTCCGGAGCCGGATCTACCGGCGATGGAACTTGGGGTCAGGAAAGGTATTCCAACGATAAATATAGTGGATGTAGAAGCCATTAAAGCCGCTTTGCCGGAGCTTCCAAGGCAAAAGATCAAAAGATTCACGGATGTTTTTGGCATCTCTGAAAAAGACGCGAATATTTTAACGGAAGACAAGCACTTCTCTTTTTATTTTGAAAATGTTGTTTCTGAATTAAGAGAGCTTTTGCATGAAAGCGGGGAAGAGGCATATTCGGAAAAAGCAAAATCGCTCATTCAGCTTGCGGTCAACTATTTAAACACTGATCTAAAAAAAATATTGAAGGATTCAAATGCGGAGATCTCGGATGTAAAAATGCTTGAAGAGGATTTTGCCGAGCTGATATTTATGACTTTTGAAAAAAAGATAACATCCGCGGCGGCCAAGGCGGTGCTTTTGGAGATGGTAAAGACCGGCGCCGATCCAAGTCATATAGTGGAAGAAAAAGGACTTTCACAGTTAAACGACCCTTCCGAGATATCAAAAGTCGCCAAAGAGGTGGTAGAGGCCAATGCGAAGCCGGTCGCCGATTACAAAGCCGGAAATATTAACTCTCTGCAATTTCTGCTTGGCCAGATAATGGCAAAGACAAAAGGCAAAGCTAATCCGGCTATTGCCAAAGAGGTTTTGGAAGAGCTTTTAAACAGCTTATAGCTTTTTGATAAAAAGTTATAAGCTAAAAGATGTCATTTCAACTCTTTTACTGTATTTAATATGAGTTTGTAAGAGCCGTCTCGCAAGTCAAGCTTGCCTGAGACTATTGCGATCTTGTCGTTTTCCTGCCAAAATTCCTTATTTTTTTCAAATGTTTTTGGAAAGATAACAAGCTCTATTTTGCCTGTAAAATCTTCAAGCTGGGCAAAAGCCATCGGGTCGCCGTTTTTTGTCACTATCTTTTTTATGCCGGTGATCATTCCGCCAAGCTTCACCGTTTTGCCGACTATATTGTCGGTCAGATTTTTTATTTTCAGGACATTTTTTTCAAGCTCATCTTTGTGTTCCATAAGCGGATGGCCGGAAACATAAAGCCCAAGAAGCTCCTTTTCCCATAAAAGCATCTCTTTTTTTGATATTGGCTCTGTTGATCGGATGAATTTTAGCGCAGACGAACTTTGTGTTTCCGAGGCGCCAAAAAGCCCCATCTGTGAAGTGTCTTTTTGAGCGGATCTTGATCTGTTTTTTATGAAATCAAGGATGTTTTCAATATTTGCGTAAAGTAGGCTTCTGTCGCAAAATTCATCAAAGGCTCCGGCTTTTGTCAGAGACTCAACGGATTTTTTGTTCAGATCTTTATGGTGGATCCTTTCTAAGAAATTTTCAAGCGAAGAAAAATTTCCGTTCTGTTTTCTCTCTTCAATGATCGCGTTTGCGATATTTTCTCCGACACCTTTTATGGCGACAAGCCCGAAGCGGATCTCTTTGTCCGAGATGACGGCAAAGTCGCGATAGCTTTTGTTGACGCTTGGCGGAAGGACTTTGATGCCAAGAGAGCTTGCCTCATCAACCAAAAACGCGATCCTTTCTATATCCGAAAGATCGGCCGTCATAAGCGATGCCATAAATTCAGCGGGGAAGCGGGATTTTAAATATGCGGTTTGATAGCCGACAAGTCCGTAGCAGGCGGCGTGGCTTCTGTTGAATCCATATCTTGCAAACGGCGGGAAGAGCTCCCAGATCCTTTGAGCCGTCTGTTTGTCTATTCCGTTTTTCAGCATTCCGGAGATTATTTTTCCCCCCTGTTCGTCAAGAAGCTCCTTGATCTTTTTTCCGATCGCTTTTCTTAGCGTATCGGCTTCGGCAAGTGTGAAGCCGGCGAGGTCCCTTGCGATGCGCATCATTTGCTCTTGGTAGACGCCGACGCCGTATGTGTTTTTGAGTATCGGCTCAAGCTTTGGATGCAGATACGAAACTTTTTTTAGCCCGTGCTTTCCCGCGATAAAGTCCGGAATAAGATCCATAGGGCCGGGACGGTAAAGGGCGACCATAGCGATTATATCTTCAAGTTCGCTCGGTTTTAATTCTTTCAAATACCTTTTCATTCCGGAGGATTCCATTTGAAATATGCCTGTTGTCTTGGCGTCTTGGAAGAGCTTGAATGTTAAAGCGTCGTTTAGCGGAATTTTATCTATATCAATCTCTATATTTTGTCTTGCTTTTATTATCTTTAATGTCCTTTCAATTATGGAGAGATTTTTAAGCCCCAAAAAGTCCATTTTCAAAAGTCCAAGGTCTTCAATAGCGTGCATTTCGTATTGCGTGACGATCTGTTTTCTTTCATCGGTTTTTTTCGCATTGCCGGAGTCGTCTTGCGATTTTGAAGCGTATTGCAAAGGCACTATTTCGTCCAGCGGATCTTTGGCGATCACGACGGCGCAAGCATGCGTTGAAGCGTGCCTTGCGACGCCTTCAAGTTTTTTAGCGGCGTCAAGAAGCGTTTTTGCTTCTTCATTTTTTTCGTAAAGCTCCTTGAGCTCGGCGACATTCTCAAGCGATTCTTCCAGAGATGAGCCAAACTCAATAAGCTTTGCCAGTTTGTCGCAAAATTCATAGCTCATTCCGAGCGCTCTGCCGGTATCTCGCACCGCCGCTCTTGCCGCCATAGTTCCAAAAGTAATGATCTGCGCCACTCTTTCCTCCCCGTATTTTTTAACGACATAGTCCAAAACCTCGTCTCTTCTGGTGTCGGCAAAGTCAAGATCAATATCCGGCATGCTTATTCTTTCCGGGTTCAAGAATCTTTCAAAAAGCAGATCGTACTTCAGCGGGTCTATATTTGTGATATTTAAAAGATAAGCGATGATGGATCCGGCGGCGGAGCCTCTTCCAGGCCCGACGACTATCTTGTTGTTTTTTGCCCAATTCACAAAGTCCTGAACGATCAAAAAGTAGGCGGCAAAGCCGGTCCTTTCTATCACTGAAAGCTCGTAGTCGATCCTTTGCCTTATTGCTTCAGTAATCATTTCGTATCTTTTTTTTGCGCCTTCTTCGCAAAGCTCTCTTAGGTATTCATTCTCCGTTTTGCCGCTTGGCACATTATATTTTGGCAGCTGGGTTTTGCCAAGCTCTATCTCAACATTGCAGGAGTCGGCTATTTTGACAGTATTTAAAAGCGCCTCCTTTGGGTAGGGGAATGTCTCATATATTTCAGCCGGACTTTTTAGGGAGAAGTCGTCCTGCGCAAGCGTGATCCTATCTCCTTCGCCGAGCTTTGCGCCGGTCTGGACGGCCATAAGGGTGTCTTGGGCTTTAGCGTCATCTTTTTCCAGATAGTGGACATCGCAGGTTGCGACAAGCGGCACGCCGAACTTTTCCGAGTATTCAATTATTTTTTTATTCACTGTGTCGGCAATTTTTATCTTAGGTCTGTGCGATATCTCAAGATAGAAATCGTTCTTGAAGATCTCTTTGTATTCTTTTATGGTATTTTCCGCTTTTTCAAAATCCTTGGTCAGCACAGCTCTTGGTATCTCTCCGGACATACAGGCGGAAAGCGCGATCAAGCCTTCGGAATATTTTTTCAGAAGCTCTTTATCCACTCTTGGCTTGTAATAAAATCCTTCCAAGCTGGCTTTGGTGGCGATTTTTATGAGATTTTTATATCCGACATTGTTTTTTGCAAGCAAGATAAGATGGTGTCTTTTGTCGTCTATGCCGGTCTCTTTTGAGCGCATTTCTCTTGGCGCGACGTAAGTTTCTAGTCCGATGATCGGTTTTATGCCGTTTTTTTTCGCTGTTTTGTAAAAATCAATAACCCCGTACATATATCCATGGTCGGTCAAGGCTATTGAGTCCATGCCAAGCTCTTTGGTTTTTTTGACCAAACCGTCAATTTTTGGCAGACCGTCAAGCAGGCTGTAATGCGAGTGGACATGCAAATGGACAAATTTTGGCGTCTCTGACATAATAAATACAAATTAAAGCATAATAATTTTAGCATATGAAATACCAATCACCAACTCTGGACGAAGAGCAAAAAATCTGGCATTTGGGGCATGATCTTGCCGTTGGCGTGGACGAGGTCGGCAGGGGGCCTTTGGCTGGGCCGGTCGTTGCGGCGGCCTGCGTTTTCAGAAGACTTTCAGAAAGCGAAACGGGCTGGCTTTTGGAGCTTGGAATAAACGACTCAAAGAAAAAAACTGAAAAACAGAGAGAAAAGATATTTGATGAAATTAAAAAAAGCGGAATTTTAAAATACGGCATAGGGGTGGTGGATGAAAAAACCATAGATAAGATAAATATACTGCAAGCCTCGCTTCTTGCGATGAAAAATGCCGTTGAGAATTTGAATTTAAAAAACGCGGAGAGATCCTTCCTCTTGATAGACGGCAGGGATATTATTCCCGAGATGAACTTGAGCCAAAAGGCGATAATAGGCGGGGACGCAAAAGTCCTTTCAATAGCTGCGGCCTCTATCATCGCAAAAGTGACAAGAGACAAAATGATGCTTGAACTTGACGAGAAATATCCCGAATACGGATTTAAAAAGCACAAGGGCTACGGCACGAAATTTCACTTTGAGATGATAAAAAAGCACGGCCCCTGCGAGATCCACAGAAGGTCGTTTTTGCATTCTTTTTGATAAAATTTTTATTTGCTTGAAGATTCTTTTATATTCCTCACCTCTTGATATATGCCTTTCCAAGAAAGCTTGGAGAACGAGAGAAACAAAAGGCTTAAAGAGGCAAAGAAGAAAAAATGACTTAAATATATTATTTGATGAGCTTCTATTCTGAGTTCTTCTTCTATGAAATAATAAAAAATATATGGCAGTGTTGAGATTATAAGCAATGAAACAGACCACAAAACATAGTTTACAAAAGGCCTGGATACCGGAGCTATTTTTTTCATATACGATATTACATAAAATCCAATCACGCCTACAATAGCGATCAAAAAAGTGTATATTATCGGCGCTATTTTACCTGACTCAAGCGATATTAGCGAGCTGTTATATAAAAATAAAGCTATTAAAGCCAAAAAGGCGACAGTTGCCGCGGAAAGAAGCGTTATTATATACGCAGAACGCCTTATGGCAACCTTAATGAACAATTCAGCCCCTATAGTTATTAAAATAATCCCGATAAGATAAAAATTCACGACATTTGCGAATGTTGCGTCTGAGTAGTAATAGAAAAACATCATACTGACAAATTCAAACGCGTGCGATACTGCAAAGACCAGAGCCGCGGCAAGCGTAAAATGAACAAATTTTTCAAATATCGGGTCAAATGTGTAGTGATGATAAAAGATTCTGAATACGAAAAGGATGATAAAGAATATCGCAAGTATATGAATAAAGCCGGTTTGGAAAAAGAACAAACCGCCGCCGGCAAACTCTGCCGAAATTATTATCAGGAGGTTCAGAACTATCAGGGAGATCGGCGTAAAAATTTTGTCCAGTAGCATACTTATATTATAATTTCTTTTTACTTGACAGTCCATACATTTTGTCATTTTGTGGATAACTTTTTTAAAAGTTAACCACCATATTCTATAATTTTCAAAATTGTGATATAATGTAAAAATACTTGCCAAGAATGAAATTATAATATATGATACTGAAAATCATTAAGAAGAAACTAAGCTAAAATATATGGCAAATCCAAAGTCAAGACATAATAGATCAAGAACGAACAGAAGAAGGACGCATCATGCTCTTAAGGCTGTCGCTCTCGCTTCCTGCCCGAAATGCAAAAGCCTTGTCCTGCCACATGTCGCTTGCGCAAATTGCGGATCGTACGCCGGCAGAGAAGTGGTGGATGTGATGGCAAAGCTTGATAAGAAAAAGAAGAAATCGGAAAAGCACGATCACAAAAAAGACGAAAAATAATTAACCTAAAAAGCTATAACCTAATAGCTAATTAGCTGATCTATGGCAAACAGGCACCTTTCAAGAAGTATAGCAATGCAATCCCTCTATGAGTGGGATTTCAACGGCAGAAGCAAAGATCTGGACGAGATATTGAACAGAAATATTGCGGAGTTTGCTCCCGGAATATCGGATGTTGTTTTTGTCCACGAAATAGTGGATGGGGTAGTTGGATATTTTAATGAAATAAACGGCATGATAGAAAAATACGCTCCCGAGTGGCCGCTGGATCAGATCACCGTCGTTGATAGAAATGTCTTGAGGGTGGGGGTTTACGAGCTTGTTTACGGAGATAAAGAAAATGTTCCGCCAAAAGTCGCCATCAATGAAGCGATAGAGCTTGCAAAAACATTCGGCGGGGAGTCGTCGGGGAAGTTCATCAACGGGGTTCTCGGCGCCATATACAAGAATTTATCGGAAAAAGAAAATTTAACGCAAGACCAAAAATAGAAAATTACGAATTTCAAGATTCGTAATTTTCTATTTTTTGCCTTAAACAAAAATGAATCCCGTTAGAGACTGCGTCCCGTTTAAAAATAGGAGTGTGAATAAAGTTAAAAATATGATAAAAATGTCGAGATCAGAAAAATCAATAATCAGTTCTCCGTTAAAATTTCTAACGGGACTGTCTCTAACGGGATGAATTTGGAAAAACTGGAAAATACCATAGGCGTAAATTTTAAAAACAAAGACCTGCTTCTGCAGGCTTTGACTCACAGGTCGTATCTTAATGAAAACCCGAAATTTCATCTGGATCACAATGAACGCCTTGAATTTTTAGGCGATGCGGTGCTTGAGCTTGCCGTCACGGAATATCTTTACAGAAATTATCCAAACCCCGAAGGCGAGCTGACATCTTGGAGGGCGTCTTTGGTGAATTCAAAAATGCTTGCTTCTATAGGTGCCAAACTTGAGATAAACGATATGCTTTTGCTTTCAAAGGGCGAAGCGAAAGATTCCGGCAGGGCAAGACAGTACATAATCACCAATGCCGTTGAGGCGATCATCGGCGCCGCATATCTTGACCAAGGCTATGAAGTGGCGGCGGATCTTATCAAGAGGTTTATTTTACCGGAGCTTAATGATATCATTGAAAAGAAGCTTCACAAGGACGCAAAAAGTCTTTTGCAGGAGCTGGCGCAAGAGAAGGTCAATATCACACCGGCTTACAAAGTTCTAAAAGAGTGGGGTCCGGATCATGACAGAAATTTCAGCGTTGGAGTTTTTTTAAATGAAGAAATAGCGGGAGAAGGTGAAGGCAGATCAAAGCAGGAAGCCCAGCAGTCGGCGGCGGAAAAAGCATTAAAGAATAAGGGCTGGAATTAAGCAAAAACAAAAAATGTTTTTAAAGAGGCTTGAAGTACAAGGTTTTAAATCTTTCGCGCAAAAAACGGTTCTTGATTTTGAACGCGGAGTTTCGGCCGTTGTCGGTCCGAATGGCAGCGGAAAGTCAAATATCGCCGACGCCTTGAGATTCGTCCTTGGCGAGCAGGGGATGAAAAATATCAGAGCGAAAAAAAGCGAAGATCTGATATTTTCCGGTTCCGGCTCAAGAGCGAAGATGAATATCGCTCAAGCGACTTTGTATTTTGACAATACCGACAGAGCTTTTCCGGTGGACTTTGCCGAAGTCTCCGTTTCCAGAAAAATTTTCAGAGACGGCGAAAACCAATATTTCATAAATAACGCGCAGGTCAGACTCAGGGACTTGGCGGAGTTTATCGCCAAAGCAAAGCTAGGCCTCAAAGGCTATACGATCATCAATCAGGGAATGGGCGATTATATTTTAAATGCTTCCCCAAAAGACAGGAAGGATATAATAGACGAAGCGCTCGGTCTCCGCGAGTTTCAGATAAAAAAGAACGAGGCGGCTTCCAAGCTCAATCAGACGCAAAACAATCTGGAAAAAACCGAAAGCATCATAAGAGAGCTGACTCCGCATTTGAGGTTTCTGGAAAGACAGGCGGAGAAACTTAAAGAAAAAGAGAGACTTGAAGGCGATCTGGCAAAGCTCCAAAAAAGCTTTATCGCAAGCAAATTCCATTCTTTAAAAAAAGAATCGGAAGGAAATTCAAAAAAGAAGGAGATCTTGCAAGGCGAGATATCAACTCTTGAAGAGAGTTTGAGAAGGATAAATTCCGAACTTGCCGAGGAGGAGAAAAAAGTTTCCGGATTTTTTGACGAGGTTGAGAGGTTGGAAAAAGAGCTTTTTAAAGTGGAGTCAAGAAAGAGCGAGCTTGAAAGGGAGCTTGGCAAGCTTGAAGGCGCTATAGGCTTTCAAGAAAGAAGGCAAGCCTCAAAGCCGGCTCCGCAATTTGCGCCGATAAGCATAGCCTACATAAAAGAAAAACTTTCGGATATAAAAAATTTTTTAAGCGAAATACTTTCAGCTTCATCTTTTGAAGAGGCCAAAAAAAACGCCGACAACCTTTCTAAAATATTTGACAAGCTTTCAAAGGATGTGGAGGCCGGCAAAGTGCCGATAGAGTCTTCATTTGAAGAGAAAGAGGACGGCGAAAAAGAGGAGGTTTTGAAGCTAAAAAAAGAAAAAGAGGAGGTTTTGGCTTTGCTCAATGAGGTCAATAAGTCGTTTTTTGAAGTGAAAGAGAAAATAAAAAGCCTGAATCTCAGCAATCACAAAGAGAAAGAGAATATTTTTAATTTAAGAGGCGAGAAGAGCGAGAAAGAGCATAAGCTCAATTCAGCGCAAAGAGATATTCGCGAGGTTGTCATCCAAGAGGAAAGAATAAAAACGGAGCTTGATATTCTGCGCAAAGAGAAAGAGGCTCTTTTGTCCGGCGAGGAGATGTTTTCCGCGGATGAGATGAGTGTTTTGAATATGCCTGACTTGGCAAACATCTCAAGAGATATAGAAAGGATAAAGATAAAGCTTGAAACGGTGGAGTTGATAGATATTTCAGTCGTTAGCGAATACGAGGAAACAAAAGAGAGAGTTGAATTTTTAAAGAAGGAGGCAGGCGATCTTAACGCCGCCATCGCGTCTCTAAACTCCACCATCTTGAAATTAAATTCAGAAATAGAAGAGATCTTTAAAAAATCTTTCAGTTCTATCAGCAAGAATTTCAACAAATATTTCAGCATACTTTTCAATGGCGGTTCGGCAAGGCTTGAGATGGTCCGGGAAGAAAAAGGCGATGAGGATGTCGGAGAAGAGAAAAAAGAGAGTGTTTTGGGCGTTGATGTTTTTGTTTCATTGCCAAGAAAAAAAGTTGAAAGCCTTTCGGTGCTTTCCGGAGGCGAGAGGACGCTTTCTTCTCTGGCTCTTCTTTTTGCTTTGGTCTCTACCTCGCCACCGCCATTTTTGGTTTTGGACGAGGTTGACGCGCCTTTGGACGAAGCGAATGCCGGTAGATTTCTAAAGATCCTTGATGATTTAAAAGATCATACTCAGTTTGTCATTATTACTCACAACAGAGAGACGATGCGAAAAGCGGATATCCTTTACGGCGTGGCGATGCAAGAAGACGGAGTGTCAAAACTTCTATCTCTTAAATTTGAAGATGCCCTCAATTAATATATTTTGGGAATACTTCAGATTCCAAGAATTTAATAAAATAATTAAAGAAGGTGAATTGATTATTAAGTCGGGTCGCCCTGTTGATATTGAACTTCTTAAGGTTATCGGATTAGCTTATGATCAGGATGCTATAAATACAAAAAATAAGGCAAGAAAAAAAAGCACCAAAAAAGCGCCAAAAAGATTTTTAGAACTATAGTAAAAAAATATCCAGAATCCGATGCTGGATATAGAGGTCTTGGTCTTGTAGAGCTACATCAAAACCATCTTAAAAAATCTATGGAATTTTATCAGACGGCATTAATCGTAAATCCAAAAAATAAATCAACATATATTTCGCTTGGCAATGTTTTTAAAGCGCAGAAAAGGTATACTGACGCCTTAAGATGCTATAAACGATGTTTGTCTGATGAAGGTAATATTTTAGCAGCTCTTATTAATATCGCTATGGTGTATGATAAATGCGGCAAGCCATCGCTGGCAAGAAAATACGCAAAAAAAGCTTTAGGTCTTATGAAGAATAAGAATGATAATGATAATGATAATGGTTTTTTAGTATTTAAAAGCGTTTTGGAAAAGTTTATCTAATATTTTGAATACTAACATGGATTTTGAATGTAGGAGGCTCTTAGAGCATGCCGAGCCCCGACCTCCGCAAATTTCTTTTGTTGGTGTTTTTAGCTTTTCTCTCCGCCGTTCTTTGGGCGACGGCAGCCGTATACGGCAAATACTCTCCGGAGTTCCTTTTTATCTCTCTTTTAATCACCGACTCTTTGCATAAGCGTTTTTCCTTAATAATATTGACGCTTATGTATTAGCATAAAAAAGGGGCATTAGGTATTGAATGTAGG
>JACQDS010000020.1 GCA_016200995.1 Candidatus Azambacteria bacterium
CACTTCAGCTTACATCGGCCTTTCAACGACAAAAAATTCAAATTGCAAATATTCAACAAACCCTCTTGATCTTTACGCAAGTCCATCAATGCTGAATTTCAGCACAACCGGAACATTGGCGCACGAGACTTTGGTTTCCGGGCTCTTTCCTTTGCCGACTGTGAATTATTATCTTGTCAGATGTCAGGATACCGCCACCGGGACAGAGACTCCGGCCTGCAAAATATCGGTCAATGTCGGCACGCCTTGCTCTTCAAGCGTAAGCTGCGCAGCGGGTATGATCTGCAGTTTAGCAGGCTACTGCGAATTTCCGGCCTGCTCCGGAGCGGTGCCGGCGCCCGGAACAACTCTGCCGCTTGGCACGACAAGCACCACAATAGGAATGACAACAAGCGTTGCTTCAACCTGTAAATATGATCCAAATTTATACAGCGCATCCGGAAAACCTGTAGATTTTTTTACTATGGTAAATACGTTTGCAACAGCTGATAATCTTAAACATTCAAATCTTGTTTCCGGACTTGTCGGAGGATTTAACGCATACTATGCCCAATGCCAAGACACAAAAGTGAATATTAAAACAGGCAAGCAGGATCTAAGTGGCATCTGCCAGATAGCGTTTAATGTCGGGGCAAGCACATTCGGCGGTGCTCTCACTTGCACACCGGGCACGGTTTGTCCGAGCGGGGCAATATGTCCTTTAAGCGGAATCTGTCCGATAGCCCCTTCCGGAAGCGGAAGTATAGCCTGCACACCGGGAACAACCTGTCCATCCGGTGCGGTCTGTCCTGTTAGCGGAGTCTGTCCGGCCTGTCCTGCAGGAACTGTTTACAATCCGGCGACTGGAGCTTGTGAAGTTTTGGCATCTTGCGTTCCCGGAACGATCTGTCCGGATGGCAGCATCTGTCCGGTAAGCGGGTTTTGCGTACCGGCCGGCTCTTGTCCGGCAGGCACGACATTTAATCCTCTCACCGGCATCTGCGAGCCAGGATTTCTTGCTTCAACAAGTCCTGCCGCCAGCGTCTGCAATGTCTTGGGTATTTCATTTCAAGGAACGGCGCCCGGATCCGGCATAGGCCCGACGGCGAATTGCTCAATTCTTGCCGTTATCTTGGCGCTTGTTCAGTGGTTTGCCTGGATCGTCGCTTTGCTCGCTGTTGTCTACGGCCTTCGCGGAGGTTATACTTATATTACCTCGGCGGGCGACAGAGCCAAGCTTGAGCTGGCAAGAAAATACATTATATACACAATGATAGGAGTGGTTGTGGCGATAATTTCATTTAGCATAGTGGCGATATCAAGAGCAGTAGCAGGAATATAAAATGAATAATGAATCACGAGCAACAAATATGATGAAAAATTTAATAATTCTTCCGATGCTTTTTGCGGTGTTTTTTGGGTTTTTAAGCTCTGCTTCTGCTGCTGTTTGCAATTTAGCTCTACCGAATAATCCGGATCCCGCATGTTCTTTAGGATATGAATGCGTGCCAAATCCGGCTACTCCTGGAAATACAACCATTGGGATTTGTTCTCCATTGCCGGCAACAACACCCATTACATTTACCGCCCCTACAACCACAGCAACATTCTCCGACCTCGTCTGCAACATCACCAATTTTATTTCTCAAAGCATAATACCCCCGGTTGCGGTGCTGATGACGCTTGTTATCGGTTTTATGTTTTTAACCTCTCAAGGCAATCCGGCTCAAGTTAAGCGCGCCGGAAACATTCTTCTTTTTACCATTATTGGTGTTACGGTGGGCACTTTAGCGCCGGGAATTATCGCTTTGGTTTCCGACATCTTCAGCGCGCCAGGAAGCACGGTGTCGGCGTCAATCTGCGCAGGCTCCGGCGGGACAGATGTAATTACTAATGCTCTATTGAATCTAATAAACTGGCTGGCTTGGCTTGTAGCGACGGTGGCTGTCGTTGCAGGTCTTTATTCAGGGTTTCTCTTCATCACGGCGGGGGATGACGCCGCTCAGCTCTCAAAGGCCACAAAAACATTCGTCTTTGCCATCATAGGCGTGGCGGTCTCCATAGCGGCTTTCAGCATAATTTCTATAACAGAAACCTTCTTGAAATAGCTTCATTAGCTTTTTAGCTTATTAGAATAATGAATAATAAAACAATTTATTCAAAAGCGGATTCTCTTATTACGGAAGTAATGAAAATGTTAAATATAATGATTAAGAAAGTCGGCTTTGAGGCTAGAATCTAACTAGGCTAATAAGCTAATGAAGCTAGTAAGCTGAACACCCGGTTATCAACACCCTTGTGGACAAGGATATGATATTTATTGTATAATTAATACATAAGTTATAAAATAACTCAAAGGTCGAAAACAACATTAATTTAAAAAAAGAAAAATATGAAAAAATTACTTTACATTCTTCCTTTGCTCGCGTTGGTAGCAATGCCGGTAGCGGCTCAGGTTGTTCCTTCAGCTCCAACAGCAGGAGGAATCGGAACTACACCAGCAGGCGGAACAAATATCGGACAGACAGGAGGAATTTCAACATCAGGAGATCTAGTAACATTGATCTTAGGTCTTGTTAACTGGGTAGCTTGGTTTGTCGCTTTGGTTGCTGTGCTTTTCGGTCTTTATTCAGGTATCCTGTTTATCACAGCCGGTGGGGATGAGGCAAAAGTTGAGAAAGCAAAGAACATCTTGCTCTACGCTATCGTAGGTATCGTCGTTGCAATCCTTGCATTCTCTATCGTTTCAATCTCAAGATCAATCACAGGAATAGTCTAGTCTTTAAATTGAATTTTACGAAAACAACTCTCGCTTCAAACGGGAGTTGTTTTTTAAATTTAACGGATGTATAATATATACTGTATAAATAACAGCTATGTTTATGAAAAAGATTATTTACATATTTATTTTGGCTATTTTATCAGCACCTCAGTTTTTTGTTTACGCTGCTCCACCAAGCAATCCCTTGGTGCCTGGCGCTGGCACAGGAAGTATTGGTAAAGAAGGATCTTTCGGCGGAACCGGAGCAGCTTCTAATGTTGAAATTTTTTTTGTCGGCTTGGTAGGTTGGTTTGCTTGGTTTGTCGCTTTGGCCGCTGTCGTTGCCGGCTTGTATTCCGGATTTTTGTTTATTACCGCCGGGGATGATGAGAAGCAGATTGATAAGGCGAAAAAATTCTTTATATATACTATCATCGGCGTTGTTGTTGCTGTCGCGGCTTTTGGTATAGTTTCTTTAGCGACATCCATCGCCGGATTGTAAAATAAAAGGTCGAAAACAACATTAATTTAAAAAAAGAAAAATATGAAAAAATTACTTTACATTCTTCCTTTGCTCGCGTTGGTAGCAATGCCGGTAGCGGCTCAGGTTGTTCCTTCAGCTCCA
>JACQDS010000016.1 GCA_016200995.1 Candidatus Azambacteria bacterium
GAGATGCCGGTCATCACCGACGGCATTACAAGATATATGGCCTTGTTTCAGTGCGAAGAGCCGAAAGAGATCGGATCCATAAGATCCGCAAGGCACGACTTTATTACCATCGCCCAGAGCTTTGATGCCGTTTTTGCCCATTGGGGCGGTTCAAAGTTTGCCTTGGACAAGCTTCAGGAAAAAGTCATTGATAATGTAGACGCGCTGACAAATCCGTATGATGCTTATTTCAGGAAAGATACCGCGCAAGCTCCTCACAACGGATTTACATCTTATGAAAGATTAAATAATGCCGCTGAAAAGCTGGGCTACAAAAAGGAAACAAATTTTGTCGGATATCCGCATATAAAAAGCGTCTCTTCAAAAGAGGGTAATTACGATATAAACATATCATATCCGTATCCGTTTAACGTGAAATTCACTTACAGTTCGCAGTCAAATTCATATCTCAGATCGGTTGGCGGATTTAAAGAGGTTGATAGAAACACCAATAAGCAGGTTGAGGTTAAAAACGTGATAGTGATGACAGCTGTCTCAAAGCAGATAGAAGGCCAGTACAACGATGTTGAGATAGAAAGCTCCGGTGAGGCGGCGGTTTATAGAAACGGCGAGATCATTAAAGGAAGCTGGGAGAGAAAATCGTGAAAATACTACTTTTTTGATAGTTCAAAAAAGGAGATAGAGCTTTCGGAAGGAAAGATCTGGGTTTCCGTCGTTCAGCCGAATGAAGCAGTCTCCATTAAAAACCTATAGTCCTTTGAATTCTAAAACCCCATCTGCTTCGTTCCGCCTCCGTGTCTTGGCTCGCAGTACCAATAAGTACAGCCATGCCTACCGGCAGGCAGGCTTCGCCTGCGATACTCGGCGCGCCTCGCATCTGGCATTTTATAATTCAAAGTATAGCTATGATAATAATATTTCACGGGGATAATGAATTCATTACAAAAAGAAAGCTTAAAGAGGCTCTTGAAAATTATTCCAAAAAGCACAAAAGCGGCTTGAATATCTTTCATTTCACGAAAGAAAATTTTTCTTTTGAAAAATTCAAAAATGCGGTTGAGACGGTGTCTATGTTTGACGAGAAAAAATGCCTTGTTTTAAAAGAGCTGTTTTTTGACGGCGAGCACTCCGACAGACTGGCGGGGTATCTTAAAGATAAAAAGCTCAAAGATGACAAGGATGTGATATTGATATTTGAAGAAGGCAAATTGCCGGAAAAGCAGAGCGCGGAAATAAAATGGCTTTTGGAAAAACCATCTTTGGTTTATGAGTCAAAAATGTTTGATGCAAATACTTTGAGAAAGTGGATGGCGGAAGAGGCTGAAAAAAACGGAGCAAAGATAGCAAAAGAAGCGATAGCAAAGCTTTCTCTTTTTTGCAAAAATGATCTTTGGAGACTGAGCAACGAAATAGCCAAACTTTCCAATTATTCAAAAAATATCTCGGAGAGCGATGTTGCTATGCTTGTCTCGCACGAAGAAATGGATAGCGATATTTTTAGAGCCATAGAATTTCTTGCCAAAAAAAACAAAAAAGAGGCGACGGAGTTTTTTTACAAAAGCCGGTCGGAAATGGCAAAAAAAGCCAATATGCATCCTTTTGTTGTTCAAAAGTCCTTAGAGAGCGCCAAAAACTATTCTTTGGCGGATCTTAAAAATATTTACAAAAAACTTCTTTTGGCGGATGTGAAAACAAAAACATCGCAGACGGACCCGCTTGTTGTTTTGGATGAATTTGTGCTGAATTTGCGCTGATTTTGTCTATTTAGCTGAGGCTTTGCTGAGAGATCTTGTGATTCTTGATTTTCTTCTTGCGGCGGTGTTTTTTTTGATGATATTTTCTTTGGCCGCTTTGTCTATTGCTTTGTAGATCTTTGGCAAAAGCTCTTTTGCCTCTTTTGTTTTTCCTTCATCAATGAGCTTTTTCTCGGTTTTTAGCAAAAACCTCATTTTGTTCAAATAAGTGAGATTTCTCTCTCTCCTCCTTTTGTTTTGTCTTAAGGACTTTTTCTCTGATTTGATTATCGGCATTTTTGTGCGTTAATTATTTATAGCGCTAATAATATAATAAAACCCAAAAAAAATCAAGTGGGGGCTGTACAGTGGGGGCTTTACAGGATTGTTTATTGTAGAGCCAAAATCATGACGTCCGACGTCGTTAATTATGGCTTAAAGAATTAAAAAAAACCGCTGGGCGAACCATACGGTTTTCAGTTTTTTTTGGAATATATTGCAAATATCAGAACGGAAAGGCCATTTCACGCTTCAAATCCTCAGGCGATATTCTTACTATGATCGCCTCTACACCATAAAAATTAAAATACCAGCCCGGGCCTTCTATTCTCCACATGTCACCGTTTTTTATTTTATTCGAAGCAAGCTCGTTAAGATCTTCGTCGAGCCACACCTTTTGGTAGAGAATTTCAACGGTAGGCACTTTCTTGCTTGCATCTTGGATTATCCGGAAAAGCGCATGATCGCGATTGATGATGACAATTTCACCGGTGGAGGATTTGATAAGAAAGTTTATCTTCCCATCTCCTGAAGAGCTGAAGTATGAGGAGTAAATTGACTTTCCGCCGTCAGGTTTTTTCTCAGAACGATAAACCGGCATCTCTCCCAGCATGCCGTATTTTCTTGCTATCTGTTCATTTGTTTTATTAGCCTTTTGCACAGGAGTCCGTTGCCCCGGAGTTGCCTTATTATCTGAGCAACCAGAAAGCGAAAAGAATAAAATGGAGCGCATTGCCGCTAAGCGCGCCAACGCCAGCGCCTAATATTGCGCCGGGAACCCCACCCCATTTAAAGCCAACCCATGTTCCGGCAAGTCCTCCGCCGGTAGCGCCTACGCCGCTTGTTCCTTTCTGAATCTGTTCCTGCTTGCTGATCTTTGTCATTGTCGGCACAACATCAATAACGATCGCATAGCCGGATCCGGCTATGGCATTTGACGCTGAAGCCAGCGCTAACAATAGGATAATAATGCTCACATTGACTCTTTTCATGAACTTTTCCTCCGTTTTTTGCTGTTGATTTATTTACAATTATTCATAATATGAATGAGCAGGAATAAATAGTATCACGTTTTCGATAATTGTCAAATATTCGAAAATAGAGTTTTTAAGATATTAAAAATCTGATATAATATCTCCATGGTAAAATACATATTCATTACAGGCGGAGTTTGTTCCGGGCTTGGCAAGGGGATAGCGGCATCATCAATAGGAATGCTGCTTAAATCCGCCGGCATGAAAGTGGGGGTTCAAAAGCTTGACCCT
>JACQDS010000025.1 GCA_016200995.1 Candidatus Azambacteria bacterium
AAGTTGAAGGAGCTGATTTTTCAGTTTTCTGGGAGACCTGGCATAAGATTGAACAAAAATATGTCGGAAGGAGCAAGTTGGACAAGCAGGCTATGGTTTACGGCGCCGTGGAGGGGATGGTGAAATCATTAAAAGACCCTTACACATCATTTTTTGAACCGGAGTCGGCAAAGATATTTAAAGAAGATGTCAATGGAAGCTTCAGCGGCATCGGTGCGGAAATAGGTTTCAGAAAAGGACTTTTGTCCATAGTCTCTCCTTTAAAAGATTCGCCTGCGGAAAAAGCCGGTGTTAAAGCCGGAGATGTCATATTAAAGATAGATAAAAAAGAGACGACGGATATGTCGCTTGAAGAAGCAGTGGCGCACATAAGAGGAGAGAAGGGGACTGATGTTGTTTTGACGGTAGCCAGAGAAGGTTCAAGCGAACCGAAAGAAATAAAAATAAAAAGAGACACCATAAAAGTCCCGACAATAACCTCTGAAATAAAAGACGGAAACATAGGTTATATAAAACTTTACAATTTCACCGGCGATGCGACAAATGAATTTGCCAATACGGCAAGAACTCTGCTTGCAAAGGGCGCTGAAAGATTCGTAATTGACTTAAGAAATAACCCTGGAGGATTTTTGGATTCGGCGATAGACATTTCAAGCATGGTTGTGCAAAAAGGTGATATAATCACGATCGAGGACTTCGGCAACGGCAAGGGCAAGCAAGAATACAGGTCAAAAGGCTATGGCTTGCTTGAGAATATTCCGATCGTAGTCTTGATAAACAATGGCTCGGCTTCAGCTTCCGAGATATTTGCCGGGGCCATTAAAGGCAAGAACAAAGTAAAAGTTTTGGGAGAAAAGAGTTTTGGCAAAGGCTCTGTGCAGGAGGTGGTGGATATCACGGATAACACATTTTTGAAAGTGACGATAGCTAAATGGCTGACGCCGGACGGCTCATCCATTCAAGACGGTGGCATCACGCCGGACATTGAGGTGTTAAAGCCAAAAGACGAAGATCCCAAAAAAGACATTCAGCTTGAAAAAGCTATGGAAACTGTAAAAAGCATAAAATAAGAATTAAAGATCAAAGGTATGAAAGTAATATTTAAAAAAGATATTAAAAATATCGCAAAGGTCGGGGATATAAAAGATGTCTCCGACGGCTACGCAAAAAACTTTCTTTTCAAAAATAATCTGGCGGTCACCGCATCGGAAGGCGCTATCAGGCAAGCGGAGGATAAAAAAGCTTCGGATGCTCAGAGAATGGAAAAAGCAAGATCGCAAGTTGAAGAGCTTTCCAAAAAATTAAACGGCTTTAAAATAAAAGCCAAGCTTAAATTTGGCGATGGCAACGACACATCCTTTGGTTCTGTCTCCGCGCAAAATATCTCCGATATGCTAAAAGACAAAGGCTTTGAAATAGAAACAAAAAATATACTTTTGGATTCAAATATCAAAACCCTCGGCGAACACAAAGTGAAGATAAAGCTTGGATTTAACTTTGAACCGGCTGTATCGGTAGTGGTGGAAAAAGAGTAAAATAAAAATACCCTAAGCGCTTAGGGTATTTTTATTTTTAGAATTTATTTTGTCTCTTCAACGCTTATGACCTTAACCTTCCTGCTCTTGCCGTTGAATCTTTTAAGGTTCTTGCTTGAGAATTTAACGACTCCTTTGATCTTGCTATAAAGAGTGTCGTCGGCGCCTTTTTTAACTCCTTTGCCGGCAAGAAACCTACTACCTCTTTGTCTGATAAGGATATTGCCCGGGTTTGCTATCTCACCGCCGAACATCTTGACTCCTAAACGTTTTGATACTGAATCTCTACCAAGTCTGGTTGATCCAGCGGATTTCACTGTAGCCATTTTTTTCTATTTAAATATTAATTGAAATATTGTATAATTATACAGACTTTAACCACAAAGTCAATAATTCTTCGACAAGCTCAAAATAAAATAATGCCGAATTTAAGCCAATTTAAGGAAAAAATAGAAAAAAATAAGGAAAAAATAGCGCTTTTTGCGCAGTTTTTGCTCGTGGGAGCCTTGTTTTTCGGACTTGGTGTTTTATATGAACAAAATAGCATAGCAGGGAAGAAAAGCCTAAGAATAAGCCAAAATGAGCAGATTTTGGCCACTGTAGGCCAATTTTCAAGCAGTCAAGAAAACAGCCCTAAAAAACCTCAAAATACCGCTCAAAATCAAGAAAAAACTCAATCAAATAAACAAGCAAACAAACAAGAAGCTCAAGCGGGCGAATTTCTTTTTCTCGCAAGCAAAAACGGGAAAACATATTACAAAACATCCTGCTCAAACAGGATAAAAGAAGAGAACAAAATATACTTTAAAACGGAAGATGACGCTCAAAGATCCGGATTTGTAAGATCAAAATCCTGTTTTAAATAAGGAAAAAGACCTCCGAAGAGGTCTTTTTTTAAAAAAGTAATCTGTTGACCGCATTTAAAATACATGATATATATAAATTGCCATACATCACTACATTTAAGGGAGGTGATATATCATGGCTAAAGGACCAAGTCCGCACGGAAAAGGCAGCGGTGGCGGCAGAGGCGGCAACGGCAAGCCTGGAAAACCCGGAAAATGATGCCGCGATCCATCCGGAGCTCTAGGCAAATAGGTCCTCCTCTATCTGAATAAAGAGGAGGGGCTGGTTAAGCTACGAGTTTGACCAGCCCTATTTTTATAAAATAAATCAATATGATGTTAGATATACCATTCTATTCTAATTTAAAAGATGATACTCATTGCTTTCAGGCATGCCTTAAAATGCTGCTAAAACATTATTTTCCAAATGAAAATTCCAGCTTTAAGTATTTAGATAAGGTTACCTTCCATAAAAAAAATAAATGGACATGGAATAGCGGCGCTCTTTTATTTTTGTCCAATATGGGATTTTCTGTCATAAACATTGAAAATTTTGACTATAAACAATTTGTTGAGTTTGGAGAAAAATATCTTAGAATGATCTGGACAGACGAGGTATTTGATACACAGAAACAATATTCTGATTTTAAACAAGAGCGGAAGTTAGCGAAAAAACTGATTAAAAATAAATCCATAAAACTGAAACGCAGATGGACCAATATGGGAGAGGTGGAGGATTTATTCAAAAAACATTATCTTATTATGATATCTGTTAATCCTTATATATTGAAAAAAATGAATGGTTACGCTTACCATTTAGTCGTTATTACCGACATTGATAAAAAATATATAACATTTCATGATCCCGGACTGCCATCATTAAAAAATAAAAAAGTATTGAAAACTTTATTTTTGAAAGCAATGCAATACCCATATAAAGAAAGCGCCGCTTTGATAGCGGTTAAAAAATAACTGACCGCTCCTCATGGAGTATTTAATTAAAAGAAATACGGTTTCAAATAGTGAAGTGCGGAGAACGCTCGGCTGGCTTAGAGTATGTTAACTTTATATGGTTTTAATCTAAATTATGTCAGGAGAAATAATAATCAGATTCAATAAAGCGTCTTTTGAATACGGACACAACAAGCCCATTCTTGATGAGGCGGATTTTTCCGTGAGGAGGGGAGCCAAGATAACTTTAATGGGTCAGAACGGCGCCGGAAAAAGCACGATCTTCAGCCTTATCACCGGAGAGGCAAAGCCGGAAAGCGGGTCTGTCAGCATCGGCCAAAAGCTTAGCATAGCGATCGCAAAACAGGTGATACCAAGAGAAGAGCTAGATCTCTCGGTTCGTGAATTTTTCCAAAAGAGTTTCAAAGAAAAAGTGTACGACATAGATCCGAGAATTGACATTGTTTTGGATGCGGTGAATTTAAAAGCGCCTTACGAAAAAATAATAAGATCGTTTTCCGGCGGCCAGCAGGCAAGGCTTCTTTTGGCGTCAGCGCTCATACAAAACCCCGACATACTTTTGCTTGATGAGCCGACAAACAATCTTGATAAAGAAGGAATAGTTCACTTGACAAAATTTCTTATTGACTATAAAAAAACCTGCATAGTCATCTCGCATGACGCCGACTTTTTAAACTCATTCACTCACGGAGTTTTGTATCTTGATATTTTTACGCGCAAAGTTGAGCAGTTTTCCGGAGATTATTTTGATGTTGTCAAAAACATAGCCGCGCAGATTGAGAAAGAAAACAGAAAAAACGCTCAATTTGAAAAAGAGATAATAGCAAACAAAGAAAAGGCAAACTTTTTTGCCCACAAAGGAGGCGGGATGAGAATGGTCGCAAAAAGAATGAGAGAAAAAGCCGCAGAGATGGAAGAATCAAAAGTGGATGTCAGAAGGGAAGATAAAACGATCAGAGCTTTTGCAATACCATGTCAAGAAAATTTAGTGGGAGAAATATTAAACATCTCGTCATTCTCCGTGATAAAAAATCACAAACTGACAGAGAAAAAATCAAAGATACATCTGAAAAAAAACCGGCATCTTTTGATCGCCGGCCCAAACGGAATAGGGAAGAGCACTCTCATTGAATCTTTGGCTTCCGGAAAAGCGGAAGGCGCAAAAATATCGGATGGTATAAAGATAGGCTACTATCGCCAAGATTTTTCAACTTTAAATTTTGAGGATACTGTTCACGAATCGCTTATGTCGGCGATGGATGAAAAAGACGAAGAGAAGATGAGATCGGTCGCATCTGGATTTTTAATAACCGGAGATATAATGCATACAAAAATAGGCAAGCTGTCTGAGGGCCAAAAAGGCTTAGTCGCTTTTGCAAGACTCGTGCTTCAAAAACCGGGTCTTTTAATACTTGATGAACCGACAAACCACATAAACTTCAGGCATCTGCCGGTCATCGCCTCCGCCCTTGATAAATATGAAGGAGCGATGATATTGGTCAGTCACGTTCCGGAGTTTGTAAGCCAAGTAAGAATAGATGAGAAGCTTGATCTTGATAAATAATACCCTCTTTTCTTTTATTGACAAAGTTAATTATTTGTTATATAATTGAAATTTAGTGTATAATAATAAAAAAATGAATCAAAATAGAGATAAAAATAGAAGCTCCGGCCATGGAAAGAAGCAGGGCGGAGGAAATAGGTTTCACAAGCGTCCCGAATCAAAATTCGGAGGACGTTCCGGCGGGAAAAAAAGAAGATTTAAAGAATCAAATTTAAATATAAATTCTTTCATAAATAAAGCGGTGACAACCACTGAAACTGTTGAGGCTTTTAAGCCGGAGCATTTATTCAGCGATTTTGCTTTGCATCCGGCAAATAAACAGGCGATAAGGGAGAGAAACTACATAGAGCCGACGCCGATTCAGGACAAGATCATCCCTCATATCTTAAAGGGCTTTGATGTTGTTGGTCTCGCAAATACCGGAACAGGGAAGACGGCGGCTTTTTTAATTCCTTTGATAGACAAGGTTTTAAATAACCCCAAAGAAGAAGTGCTTGTTCTTGCTCCGACTCGCGAGCTTGCGCTTCAAATTGAAGATGAACTAAGAATATTTACAAAAAAGATGAGGATATTCTCTTTATCTTGCGTCGGCGGCGCAAGCATCAGAGTGCAGATGGACAAACTGAGAAGACAAAATCATTTTATAATCGGAACACCCGGAAGAATCATGGACTTAATGAAGCGCGGGGCTCTTAAGCTTGCAAACACAAAAACTCTTGTGCTCGACGAGGCGGACAGAATGCTTGATATGGGATTTATAGAAGACATAAAATTCATCATCTCGAAAATGCCTGAAAAAAAACATACATTATTTTTCTCGGCAACGATATCAAAAGAAATAGAAGGGCTTATAAAAAACTTTTTGCATAATCCTGTCACGATTTCCGTAAAAACCCAAGATACCTCAAAAAATGTGGATCAGGATATAGTAAAGATAAGGGGATTAAATAAAACAGACCTGCTTCACGATCTTTTGACAAATCCGGAATTTAAAAAAGTTTTGGTTTTTGGAAGGACAAAATATGGCGTTGAACATCTTTCAAAAGAACTTGTCAAAAGGGGAATTAAAGCCGAATCAATCCACGGAGATAAGACCCAAGGACAGAGGCAAAACGCCCTTAAAAGATTTAAAGAAGGCCATGTGCAGGCGCTCATAGCGACCGATGTCGCGGCAAGAGGGCTTGATATCAACAACGTCACACACGTGATAAATTACGAACTTCCGGCAACATACGAAGACTACATTCATAGAATAGGCAGGACAGGCAGAGGCACAAAGAAGGGAAAGGCTTTGACATTTGTAAATTAACAGCTAAAAAGTTATAATTTATATATAAACATTAATTGTTAAATTTATGAACAAAAGACTCGCGTTTTTAGTCGTAATTTTTATAATTATTTTAGCGGTTGCGTATTTTGCAAGCAACAGAAGCGACAGAGATGATACGCAGACTACGACCGTCACTCCGAAAAAAGAAGAGACGAAAAGCCAAAATGCCAATGTAAAAGAATTTTCAATGAATTCTTTTGTTGAAGTTGCAGGCGGAGTCTTCAAGCCGCAATTTTCTGTCAAAGAGATCTCAGCCAAAAAAGGAGATGTGGTGAAGATCAATGTCACAGATACGAATGGAACTCACAACTTTAATATAGACGAGTTTAATGTGCATAAAGAGACTCCTCTGAACGAAACTGTCACAATTGAATTTACGGCCGATAAAGCCGGAGAATTTATCTATTATTGTTCAAAGCCGGGGCACAGAGCGGCCGGCCAATGGGGAACTTTAAAAGTTTCGGAGTAATAATATTGTAACAACCAAAAACCATCCCGCTCTTCGGCGGAACCAAGCTTTTTTGCCTCCGAGATATTCTTTTAATCACCCCACCTTTGCCGTGGATGGCGAGCGAGGCTGAGGGCGAGCGCAATTTTCACGCCTGGAAAATTGACGCGTGGACTTTAAAGCGAGATGTTTTTTTGGAGTTAATAATAATATTTGACTTAAAAAAATCAAAATGCTTTAATTGTTAATGATTTAGATCATTACAACCGGAGGAAGGTATGACAGATAACACCAGAAAGTGTTTTGTATGCAAAGGAATCATAGGCAATGAAGAAAAAGCGACAAAGTTCACATTTGTGACCAACACTTTGAGCACTCAGAATCTGCTATACTAGGGGAGAATGCTATAATATGCTCAAAGCTAGAATGTATTGCTAAATTTAGCGATACAACGCTGAAGTCTAACGAAGTAAGAAATGTAAGAGCTATAAGTGGAACCCTAAAGGCGGTGACTATGTGCACTCCCTCAACGAGATATAATATAACATGATCAATATCAAAAGACCGGGGCAAATGCTCCGGTCTTGGTTTTATAGTTTTATACATACTTTATTACACTAAAATACTACGTCGCACAATATACCTTTTACGACGTAATATATAAAACAAGTCCTATAAATACTCATAAGGATTTAAAGGCGCCCCTATCGGTATCCAAAGCCAGCTTATTCTTGAACTTTGTATAAGGTCAAATGTATCGGGCGCGTAAACGGTGAAATGCAGATGCGGACCGGTCACGTATCCGGTCGCTCCCATATACGCTATCAGCGCTAAAGCTTCAACTCGGTCTCCTTTTTTAACTTTTTGCAAAGAGAGATGTCCGTAAAGCGTAATCAGTCCATTATTATGCCTTATCGCTATCCATTTGCCGTAAGCATATTTTCCATCATCGCCAACACCCACAACCTCTCCGGCATCTGCAGCGTATATTGGCGTACCGACAGGACCGCCAAGATCTATGCCATTGTGCTCATTGCCATTATAGGCGCCTCTTTTGGCATAATCGGTCATACCATAACCTTGGGTGATCTTCACATTCTCTACCGGCCACTTTAAGATGCCTTTGCCTTTTGGCAGTTTTGCTTTGATGATGGCGTCTTTTAATTTTTGCTCTAGCACACCGATCTCTTTTTCAACATTTTGTCTTTGACTATTAAGATCAGCCAGGATTTTTTGATATTGCGATTCCTGATTTTTTGTTTCTTTTAAAAGCTGATCTTTTTCCTTTTTCTTCTCGGTGGTGATATCATGCTGATCTTCAAGTTTATTGCTTAATTTGTAAAGCTCGCTTCTTTTTGATTCCTGTTCTGATTTATTTCCCTGTAAAAGAACTCTCAGCTTTTTAACTCTATCCAAACTCTCAGAGACATCTTTTTCCAAATTGCCAAGATACTGCTTTTCGCTCAAGACCTGCGAGAAGTCTTTTGCTGATAGCATTATTGACAGAATGTCCGCATCGCCTTTTTCATATATGATCTGGAGAATTCCGCCTATTCTTTCCTGCATCAAAGAGATGTTCTTATTTTTATCGCCTATCTCCTCATTGAGAAGATTTATATTCAGTGTCGTATCAACGACCTCCGCTTGGGTTTTTTTAATATTTAAATTCAAATTGTAAATTTCATTTTCAATGGA
>JACQDS010000024.1 GCA_016200995.1 Candidatus Azambacteria bacterium
AAGCTATTTAGACAGAAAAAGTCGCAATTTTTAAAAGATTCGTGAGTATGTACGGTTCATAAAATATATGTAGAAATACGCGCCACACCTTCATATAACAAACAGCGCCCTTAAAAAAGAATATCTCGCAGGCGAGCCGAGGGTAAAGAAATTTTTTCCGCTGGAGAAAAAATATTCTGGTTCTTTTTTAAGGGTGTTGTTTGTTATTGATGCTTATATTGAGTCTTTAAGTTGAGGTGTGATATAATTTAACCTATGGCATCAGAAAAAAACAAAAAAGATATATCAGAAATAAGGCAGGACCCGGTGAAAGGCGAGTGGGTAATCATCGCTACCGCAAGAGGGAAAAGGCCGCATGCTTTTTCCGGAACGCCGGCGACGATCGCCGACCAAAAAAAAGAGAGCTGTCCGTTTGAAGACCCTTTTTCAGAGAGGGAGCCGAGTTTGGTCTTTTGGAATGATAAATCGAAAAAAGATTGGTCTTTGGTCGTGATCCAAAATAAATTTCCGGCGCTTGAGCCTGTGAAAGCGGAAAAAATCCGCAAAGAGGGACCGTATCACATCGCCAAGGGTGTCGGCTTTCACGAACTTGTCATAGCGCGCGATCATGACAAATTCATTCCTGACCTTTCCAAAAAAGATGCGGAGATTTTGGTTTTGGCATACAATCAAAGATACAGGGAAATTTTAAAAAACAGATCCGTTGAATATGTTTTTATACTTCACAATCACGGCAGGGATGCCGGAGCCTCTTTAAGGCATCTGCACAGCCAGATAATAGCGCCGTCCGTGGTGCCGACGGATGTCCAAAGAAGCATAGACGCTTCGGAGAAATATTTCTCAAAAAACAAAAAATGCATCCATTGCAAGATCCTAAAATACGAATTAAAAGATAAAAAAAGAGTTGTTTATCAGAATAAAAAATTCGCGGTTTTTGTCCCTTTCGCTTCAAAAATGGCTTTTGAAATCAATATCTTTCCAAAGGAGCATGAAGACAGCTTCGGCGATCTAAAAAGAGAGGATATGAAATTTTTTGCCGATGCCTTACAGAAAGCTTTGCAGAAGCTTAGGGTCGCGCTGAATGACCCGGCTTTCAATTTCTTCATTCATTCTTCCCCAAAAAGCGGAAACCACAAGCATTACCACTGGCATATGGAGATATTTCCAAAAACATCCGTTTGGGCGGGATACGAGATAGGCACCGGAATGCCGATCTCGGCTGTCAGGCCGGAAGATGCCGCTAAATTCTTAAGAGGCGCCAAGGTTCAGGGCTGAAATAATGTTAGACAATATATTTCAATCTTTATCGCAATTTATCATCTCCTTTATTGATGCTTTCGGAGTGTATGGAGTGTTTTTTCTGATGCTTCTTGAGAGCGTTGCGATACCGATACCCTCTGAGGTCATAGTGCCATTTTCAGGATTTTTAGTCTTTGAAGGCAAGATGACATTTATGGAGGTTTTTTGGGCCGGAGTATTTGGAAATATGGCCGGTTCCATTGTTTTGTACTACATTGGCTATTTCGGCGGTCGGCCTTTTCTGGAAAAATACGGCAAGTATTTTTTGTTCACTCACGAGGATCTGGAAAAAACTGAAAGGTGGTTTCAAAAATACGGCGCTCTGACGGTTTCATTTTCAAGAATGCTTCCCGCCGTCAGAACATTCATCTCATTTGTGCCTGGGGTGGCCAAGATGAACATTTTTAAATTCATAGCTTATACATTTTTCGGGTGCATTCCGTGGGTCTATGCCTTGACTTACGCCGGCGTCATAGCGGGAGACAACTGGAACATTCTGCATCCATATTTTCAAAAAGCTGAATGGGTCATAATAATTCTCGTGCTCGTCGGATCTTATTGGTTTGTCAAAAAACATTTAAAGAAAAATTTGTGATTTAAGATTTTAGATTTATGATTAGGCGAATTAATAAATTATATTATTCATAAATCAAAAATCATCAATCATAAATGAAATCATGAAATATTTAATCGCAAACTGGAAAGCGTACATCACAAGCCACAAAGATGCAAAGGCCCTTTTTAAGGCGACTCAAGCATCTGCGGAGGCAAGTATGTCGGAGGTCATAATATGTCCGCCTTTTCCTTTCATACCGGATGTCAAGCAGAATTGGGATATGGCGCTTGGAGTTCAGGATGTTTTTTGGGAGGAAAAAGGCGCTTATACCGGCGAGGTGACATTAGAGATGCTTAAAAACTTAAATGTTGAATATGTCATTTTGGGGCACTCCGAAAGAAGGAATTATCTTGGCGAAACTGATGAGGTGGTGAACAAAAAAGTAAAAGCCGCTTTAAAAGCCGGTTTTAAAGTTATTCTTTGCGTCGGTGAAAAAGAGAGAAAAGAGGAAAATGTCATCCCGACCATAGTCGCCGAGCAGATAAGGGCGGATCTGGACGGAGTGCCAAAAACAAAGATACCGAACATTTTGGTCGCTTACGAGCCGATCTGGGCGATAGGCACCGGCCTTTCAGACACGCCGGAAAACGCTCATCAGGCAGCGCTTTACATCAGAAAGACGATCGGCGATATGTATCATACAAAGCTCGGCGTTGGCATCAAAGTGCTTTACGGTGGTTCGGTGAACTCAAAAAATGTTTTGGATTTTGTAAATTACCACGGCATAGACGGCGTCCTCGTCGGCTCCGCCTCGGCAAAAAAAGATGAATTCACAAAGATGATCAAGATGGTGGGGTAGTGTTCCGTAAGATTTTGTATCGTGGAAATGGTAATATTAAAAAATATGGATTTACGGGATTTAAAAAAGAAATTTATTCGTGATGAACTAGGAATTACCGAAGATTATGGAAGAGTCTTTTCTTTTCTAGATTTTTCCAATGTAAATAAGTGGTTTGAAAATGATGATAGAAACCTGGAAAATAATCTACTTGCTGAAGGAGAGAGGGTATCTGTGTATCTTGAAGGACTGAAATTATTTGCCGATATATTTAGCGAAAGAGCCAGAATCTATTACGGTGAAGATCCTAAGAATATAAGGTCTTTGAGTTTTACTCATGCTACAAGGAAAATATTTGGGAAATTTAATGTTGTGACGAAGGATCTGCAAAAAATAAAACATTATATTGAATTAACTCAACGAGAAGGTTTAAAATATCTCGTTCAAGATAAAGACGGTAAGGATTATGTAGAAATCAGAAAATGTAATTTTGATGTGGAAATTTCAGTAGACGCTATTAAAATGCTTGAACACCACGATACCTTCTGTATTTTTTCAGGAGATGCGGATTTTGTATATCTCAACAATTTTTTAAAAAAGAAAGGCAAGAAGATAATTATTGTAAAAGGAGGATTTATACTGACAAAATTAAGAGAGTCGGCTGATCTAGTTATTAATGCCCAAGATATAAAGAAATATATAGCAAGAATTGAGTGTAAGTAAAAAACAAAGACCTGACTAGGTCAGGTCTTTGTGGATAGCTTTCCAGGATTAACCCCTGGCAGGTATAAAAATAGTGTATAAAATTCACCGCTAAAAGTCAATGGTTCGTTCGATCTCCTCGAACTTCTCGGAGATTTGGGCTCGGAAACTTAAAAAATATCTAAGTATTTTTTATAACCATAACTAATTCATATAAAAATTTATGAAAAAGAAAAATAAAAAACAAGAAAAAGAGACTCTGTCCCCGTTTGGTTTAAATTTTAATGATATGTTCGGCGAAAACAGAGAGCCGGATATAAACGATTATTAT
>JACQDS010000029.1 GCA_016200995.1 Candidatus Azambacteria bacterium
TCAAAATATAAGTCCTGATTTTTTTGCTGAACAGATCAGAAAATCCCAAGAAGATCCAAATAATAAAAATACTTGCTAAAAGCCCCACAAACGCGCCTCTAACTTCAGAAGCGACAAGAGAGATTAAGAGAAAAACTCCAGCTGAAAAATAAAGCCACTTTTTTATCTTTGCTTCATTTGGTGTGTTGATAAAAAAATAAAAAGCGAGGAAGAGAGGAAAGATTATATAGCTTGCGAAAAAGATCGGATTGCCGATAAGCCCAGAGAGCCTATCGCCAAATGTCGCCACGCTTAAATAATCCGGAAAATACTTGCCAAGCCACGCCAAAACAGATGAAGCAACGCCGATAAAAACCGCAAATGAACCGGTTAAAAACCAATCTTTTTTAGCGTCAAAAAACTGCCTAAGCAGAAAATAAAACACGCCAAAATGCAGCCAAGTGAACACTCCGGAAGCTCTCCCTTGATCGCCAAAAAAGCTTTGCGAAAAATCAAATCCGAAAAACGCAGATAATAATTGAGAAGAAAAAAACGCCAAAACCGCGTAATCTAAAAATGTGAACCTCTTAAACGTTTTTTTGGAGACCAGAAAATACACTCCTGCCAAAAGAGCCAAAATATCAACAAAAACCTGAAAAAATAAAATCTTCCCGAAATTCCACGGATACATTACATTGCTCAAAAAAACAACTGGAAGAATTAACGAAAATCCCAGTAAATATTTAATTATTTTTTCTAAAAACATAGCTCCATTCTAGCAAAAAAAGCGATAAAAATAAAGGATTTCTTACTTGGAGACTCAATCTCCAAGTAAGAATAAAGCAAAACCCCCACTTTTAAAAGTGGGGGTTTTGCGAGCTTTTGGCTTAGAGCATCAAGAGGTCCATTGCTAGACTTTCCGACCTAAGTTATTCGCTCTTAGCTATTGACTAGTAAGTCAATGTCTTAGACAACAACGGCAAGCTGTTGACTGTTGTGATGCTTGTTGTGTAACCATCTGTCCATGTGATATTACCTGCAGACATACCTACAGTAACTGTGTTTGTAGCTACTGCATTTGACGTGTCAAGTGTGACGATGAACAATTTGGTTGCGCCAGCGGCGATCTCAACATCTGTGAAGGCTCCTTCTGTAATGGCTGTTGTTGTGAATGCTTGCAAAGAAGCGTAGTTTGTTGTTGCCAACGCAGTCGTTGATGTATTGTCTTTGTAGACTGTCAACGCCTTAGTGCCGGAAGCTGTACCGACAGCTCCTGAAGAGCTATTAGCAAAGTTCATCAATTTGACCGTTGCTGAATAGTTTCCAACATTTGCGCTGTTTGAAACATTAACCTTCATAACTATGACCTGATGATCCTGATGGAGAATCTGAAGCGTAAGCGACAGAAAGCTTCGTAGCATATGCTGTCATTGTGCTTGCTACCTGATCCGCATCAGCTGTTGCTGAGTAATCAAGAAGTGCTCCTGTGACAGATGCTCCCGATGAAACACCTTTAGCTGTGATTGACTCTGCGCCTGAACCCTTATTGACAAGCAACGCGAACGCATGTGTTGAGCCTGATGATGCGCCATCTGTGTAGGCTGTGACGTCTCCTCTGACCTCCAAAGTCTTGTTTGAATTCCTTGGGATTGTCAAGCTAAGACCTGTGAATGTTGCGTTTGCGTATGTTGTCGTTGAGTTTGTAGCTGACAACTGAACTGTCTGTCCAACCTGTACTCCATCTACGTAAAGCGCGATGTTCTTTAGCGTACCTGTTGCAGCAGATGATGTGTTGTCAGATACTGTGATGTCAGAGATTTGGATATCCTCTGAAGCATCAGCGGCAAGCTTGAATTGAGCCAAGACCGCGCCAGTTGAACCCATAACAAGCTGTGCTGCTACCGGTGTGTCTGCGCCTGTTGTGACTGTCAAGTTACCAGCAGCTGCAATGTAAGCTGTTTGCAAGTTTACATCTGTTGTGTAGCTGGCATCTGAAGAAGTGTTAACTCCTGTTGCTGTGACACTGTCAAATACTACAGCTGGAGCAAGGCTTGTTGCGCTATCCTGAACAGTACTCTTAACATCAGCGAATACATCCACTACATACTGCTGTCCGGCAGATACCGTGATAGCTGTTGATGGAGTAAATGTGTATGTTCCGGCTGTTGTGTTAAGCGAAGCGACCGTTGAACCGATCCGTGTTCCTGTGCTGTCCTTGATCTTCAAGTTTTGGAAGTTGTCTCCAACCTGTGTTGTTGCGTTATCTGCAAGACCGATCTGTGTGACTTTGATAGCCTCACCTGAACCGGCTGTGATAACGAATGATCCGATCTTAACGCCAGCTGCATTAACTGTTCCTGTTGGGTTTGAAGATAATTTATCTCCAAATGCAGGATTTTTAGCTACTGAAGCTGTTCCAGACTGAACTGTCAAAGTTCTTGCTGTCTGAGCTGTTGTTGAATCTGATGTTAAAGTTGTCTGATACTGAATGTTGTTTGTTCCGGTTGAAAGAGTAATGACTACCGTCTCACCTGTCGTGATTGATGAGTGAGTTGTATCTGCAACAACCGTCAAGTACTTCGTTGTATTAGCTGACACCTGGAATGTGTTTCCAAATGTGAAGCTTTGCGCTGTAGATGTACCCAATGATGAAGCTGTTGTTCCAACTTGTGTTCCATCAAGAAGTAATTTGACATTTGCCAAAGTGACTGAAGACTCCCCTCCGTCAGCGTTTGTGTATGTCAAACCTACGCTAAGATTATCAATCTTAGCTGTTTCACCTGCAGAATAGAAGCTGAATTTAGCAAGGGTCAAGCCTGTTGCTCCATCAGCGATATTTCCTGTTGGTGAATCCGTTGCTACTCCGATAACCTTTGAACCTGAATCAACTGCTGTTGATGCTGTAGGCTTGATGATGGCAAATGCTGTTGTTGCCAGATCTTTAGCAGGAGTGACGTATACTCCGTATCCGGCATCATATACTGACATATCAGCTGATCTCTGGATAGAGAAGTAGAATGTCCTTGATGCTCCACCGGCCATATCGCCCCTCAAAGAAACAGATTTTGTCTGTCCAGCGTCAATCTTGATAGGAGCTGATGAAAGGTCAAATACAACTGTGTTGTCTGATGCGAGTACCATTGTGCTTCCAACCTGAACTCCGCCAACCTCAAGTTTAAGATTCTTGATATCGGTTGATGCGATCGTTCCGATCATTGTAAGCTTCAATCTTCTTACCTCCATCTTTTGGTTTCCGGTTGTAAGGCTGAAGTTCCATAGCTCTTGGTTCACTGCATCACCCTTGATTGTTGAAGCAGGGTTTGTTGCGTAAGATCCGCCGATGTAGATGCTTCCAAGATCAGTGACTTGAGATGTTGTCATCTTGTTGCCTGATACAGGGAATGTTCCTGATACTGCGGCTCCGTCTGTTGTGATGTCTGAAGCTGATACCAAGTCAAATCCGATCGTCTTTGAAGATGTGACTGATGTTGCGCCTCTTGCCAAATCACCCTTCAACATAACTGACTTTGTTGTTCCTTTAGCTACTGTGAAAAGACCTGATGAGTTTGTGAATGTTACAACTTTGTCGTTGAAAGATGTGTACTCGGCCAATCTTGTCATTCCATCATACAAGTAAAGATTTCCAAGATCTGAATCTGAAGCTATACCGCTTCTCTTGAACTTAACTGTTGTGACTTTTACATCTCCGTCATTTCCAGCTACAAAGTTTGCAGTTGTGAAAGGAATAAGAGCTTGTGGGTATTGATTTGCTGTGTCATCAGAAAGAATGATTTCCGACACAGGTGTGTTTGAAGCTAATGCAACTGACAAACCTGAACCTACTGTTGTAGTAGTGGTTGTTGTAGATGTAGCTGTGACAACTGAACCTGTTGCGTAGTAATCTCTTTCTCTTTCATTGACATGGAAGATCTGACCCCAGTCGTATCCTTTAGCCATAAAAGCAGCCTCGTTTTCAATGTGGTGCTTGATAGCTGATGATCCTGACTCTTCAAGAGAGTAAACTTTAGGATCTCCATCCGCGCTGTAAAGGTCGGATGTTTGGTACATGTCAATCGTTGACTGTGGAACTACTTGGATGTTGCTCCACTTCAAATGACCGTACATATTGAATACATCAGGGTTGAAGATGTGTCTCTTCCATCCTGTGTATGAACCATGGGCTTTATCATTGATGATATAAACCGCAGGGTCGTTAGCAGACTTTATCAGACTGCCTTCTTGCAAACCGGCTGCGTTTGCTGATATTACAGGCACAAGTGCCGCAAGACCAGACAAGACAACAGTCGTTGCCAAAGTCAAAGCTATAGCAAGAAATTGCTTGAATTTCTCGTTAGCCCCACTTGATAATGAATTCATATTTAATTCTCCTTAAATCGCAAACCCATCTGCCATAAGGTAGATGGACTCGCTTACCTATAGGAATTATTATTAAGCAAATACTAATGATTAAATTAATCCTCTCAATACAAACATGAATATAGAATCGAGTTCACCTTTAAAAGGATCGACCTAACTCTGTTTATTCATACTATATTACATTCTAACTAGCCTCGCTAAGCCATAATAAGGAAATTTCGGAAAATTTCCTATTTCCTTATTCAAGAAAAAGGGAAATTTCCCTAACATTTACAATTTAACCAATACGCAACCTGTGATGGCTGCTTATTTTCGTATTAAATTTTCAATGTCCTTTCCAAACCCGTCGTGATGGACCTAACCATCACTTTTTGAATTACTTAAATAATCCAAAAAGTGGTGATTAAATTTTAAGGATCGTATAGCGCAAATGCCACATAACACAAAACTCCTAAGAACATTTTAGCACTTTTTTCAATCTATATCAATAGCTTACACAACACAACACAACATTCACTTACAATAATTATACCAAAGATTTAAAATGCAATCAATACGATATGCAATGGTTTTTTGATCATACAAAAGCAATCGTGAGACATATAAAAATAACGAACAAAAGCCTTATAAATAAAAGACTTTTTATTGTAGCAAATGTTACATCTTGAAAAGATCGCTTTGTAAAATACAGCTGTGTGGATAACTTTGCTCCTGAAAATGGTCAAAATTCCGCGAAGTGAGGCCTCTAATAAAAAATAAAGCGACGATAATTATTCACAGCCGGAGATATCTCTTTTATGGCAAGATCCTAAATATCAACACGCGATGATCCAAAAGAAAAAAGATAAAAAAAATCTCAATGATCCGCAGACAAAGATCAGAGATAAGCAAAAAATAAAATATGAAATTTAAAAGATCAACCGCGATGCCAAAAGAGCATTCTCTAGAAAAATTGTATCTATTTTTGAGAATATATTATAATTTCCGGTATCTTTCCCTATGCAAAAGGAAATTTCCTTATTATTTCCCTTTTATTTCCTTTCTAGGTAGTAGAAACTTCCCTGTCCCCTGCCTTGCGATCTTGCTATCACCCCTATTTCGCACAAACTCTTAAGGTCATTTCTTATCGTCCTGTCTGTGTAGCTCGGGAAAAACTTCTTAGCCTCTTTTAATCTCAATCTTTTACTCTGGTTGCTGTTGAAAAATTTCATTATCACCTCTTGTCTGTCTGTCAGCTCTTTAACATCCTCTTCAAATTCTATTTCTTTTTTTTCTTCTTTTTTCGCGGATCTTGCATTTGCATTTTCATTCTTTTTTTCCGCCGGCCTGCTTTCGCCTTCCATTTTTTTAGAGATAGATCTTTCATTTGCTTGATCCAAGCTCTTGGATTCAAGCTTTGATGCTATGTAAAATCTTATTTTCTTATATTCGTTTTTAAGTATAAGGAAGTTTATCTCTCTTATGTGGCTTGTCTTTTGAGCAAGAGACAAAAGCGCAATCAAAGAATCTATGCTTAACACAATTTCGCTGCCATTGCTTTCATCTTCGGAAAGATAAGCGGTATATTTTGTCAATATTTCGCTTGAGAGATCTTTTATCTTATCCCTTAAAAGATCGCTCTCGACAGAAAGATCAAGAACCTTCCAGACAGCATGAGTGAGATCCAAAGCTCTCTGCCATTTTGTATTTTCCTCAAAATCAAAGTTATACATCCTCAGCTTTTAGGTGTTAGCTTTTAGCTTTTAGGTATTTCCCTATTGCTATATAATCTAACTTCCTAATAATAAATTCTTAACTATTAGTGAGTATAGGTTATTAATAAGGAAAAATCAAGATGCCTTATTAGTTTCCTAATAAGGCATCTTTTCCTTATGAAATTAATAGAGGAAAAATTATTCCACGAAAGATTGTATTATTTCAGATGAAATAGAGAAGACATAACCCTTTGAATTTGTGAAATTTATACCTATTACATTGCCTTTTAGATCAAAAAGCGGTGTTCCGGATGCCAAGTTTGAATCTTCCTGCAAAGATGTTTCCAATGTTGAGCCGTCAATGCTCTTAAGGAAACCGACATTGATAAATTCCCTATTCCCCAATGAGTTTGTTTTATTTCCTATTAAGATCACCTTGTTTCCCAATGAAATATCCGCCGGATTCGCAAATGTGACAACCGGAAGATTGGAGGCTTCCGACTTTAAAAGCACTAGGCCATTGTCGTCCATTCTTTTGTAAACTTTAGCGGTGAATTTTTCGTTGCCCCTTTCTATTGATATGTCGGCATCATCAGATGGCACCACTTCCCTTCTTGTAAGTATCAAACCATCGGAGCTGACGATAAAACCGGCGCCGGAAGACA
>JACQDS010000030.1 GCA_016200995.1 Candidatus Azambacteria bacterium
CATAAATAATCTTCCAAATACTAAAATTTACATAGAAGAAAAAAATGGAAAGGTTTTGATAAGCGCGGAAAAATTAAAAACAAGCATACCGACTATAAATAAAGATGATTTTCCGATAATACCAAAAGTAAAAGACGGGAAAAAAGTCGTTATCAATTCAAAGATATTAAAAAGATCGCTGGAGCAGGTTTTAAATTCCACAGCAACCTCGGATATAAAACCCGAGATATCCGGAATTTTATTTGATTTTAAAAAAGAGGCTTTAAATATTGTTTCAACAGACGGTTTCAGGCTTTCCGAGAAAACAATTTTAAATAAAAACATATACAAAACAGATGACAGCCAGAGTTTTATCTTGCCGCAAAAAACCGCCCAAGAGATAGTTAAAATAATAGATTTTGACGGGGAGATTGAAATCAGCGCCGGAGACAACCAAGTAGCGTTTTTATTTGATAAGATAAATTTAATATCAAGAATAATAGCCGGAGAGTACCCGAATTATAAAGAAATAATACCAAAAACCGGAAAGACAAAAGTGGTTTTAAGCAGGGAGGAGTTTTTGTCAAAAATAAAGCTGGCCAGCATATTTTCTTCAAGCATAAACGATGTAAGGATCGCAGTAAGTCCCGAGAAAAGCGAATTTATAGTAAGGTCAAGCGATAAGGTTAAAGGGGAGTTTGATTCGGATGTCGCATTTGACGAGCTCTCCGGAGACGGTGTTGAGGCGGCTTTTAATTGGCGATATCTTTTGGACGGACTTTCAAATATTGACGGCGATGATGTTGTTTTTGAATTGAACGGCCACGCTTCGCCAGCAACGCTAAAAGCAAAAGACAAAGATGATTATCTTTATATTATCATGCCGATAAAACAATAACTTTGAACCACAAAACCCCATCTGCTTCGTTCCGCCTCCGTGTCTTGGCTCGCAGTACCAATAAGTACAGCCATGCCTACCGGCAGGCAGGCTTCGCCTGCGATACTCGGCGCGCCTCGCATCTGGCATTTTCTAATTCAAAGTAATTAACAAGATGTTTGCCTCGATCAGTAGATGATTGCAGAAAAATAGAACGGCTGGTGAACGAAAAGATCGGTCCGGCTTTTAATGTTAAAGTTTTAAAATATAAAAACGGCACCGCTTATATAAAAACCGGAAATTTCCAGCTTTCAAATGAAATAAAGCTTCTAGAGAGATCCATTAAAAGAGAGCTTAGGGAGGAAGATATAAACTTAAACGAAATAAGGCTCGTTTAATTTTTATTTACAACGACAGAAGCTTCCCCGATATTTTGATACTCATCATACGCCTTAACAGAGATGGAATTGCTTCCATAATCTGCGGCGGAAAGATCAATTGATGTCTTATACGGCGCATAAAAGTCGGAAGAGAGAAATGCGCCGTTCAGGTAAAAATCAACTTTTTTTATCTTGAATTTTGAGCTCATATCAACATCAATATCAGTAGAGTCGGACACATATTGGTAGCTGGCCGGATTTTTGATTGTTATCAGGGGCTTGTTGGCCCCGATGTGAATGTCGTCGTATTCTGTCGGCGGTGTTTCATTGATATATAAAAATCCCGGAGAGCTTCTCACCCAATTTAATATCCCATCCTCCCAGTTTTTGTATTGCGGGTCATTTTCCGGATGCTGAGGCTCCGGACCAAGGATGTCATTTTTGTCTATATAATTTAATATCGTGTGGGTTTTTTTGTATGTTTTCTCAATGACCATCTCTTTTGGTGTCAGCTCTGTTGCCAGCTTGCCAGAGGCTCTGTCTATCTCCACTCTAAATTCGTCAATGTAGCCGCCATTTAAAACAGACTTAGCCCTTATGAGCGGTTCCGGTTTGTCGAAATTTCCAAAGACCATGATATTTGAGAGATTTTTGATGAATTTATTGAATATCGGACCGGCGACCGTAGCGCTGCTGTTTTTCATCGGTTTGTTGTCGTTGTTTCCAACCCAAACGGCGACAGAGATGTTTGTTGTGTAGCCGACTATCCATGCGTCTTTGTACTCTTGTGTTGTTCCGGATTTTGCCGCAACATCAAGGCCGGGGAACGACATATAGTTGTTTTGGCCGAAGATCGGCGCCCTCAGGTCGTTGTTTGATAAAATGCTCGTGATCGTTTTTGCTATATTTTCATCCAGCGCTTTTTCCGGCGCGGCCTCCCATTTTTCCAAAACTTTTCCGGAGGCGTCCTCAACTTTCAGTATTGAAGCGATAGGATTTCTAACGCCGTTATTTGAAAACACGGCATAAGCGCCGGCCATTTGGCAAATGGTTTAAAAGACGAACCCGGCTGTCTTTTTGCCGTCGTCACATTGAAATTTCCTTCATTTTTAATATCAAAATAGTCCTTTGAGCCGACCATCGCAAGAACCTGTCCGGTCTTGGGGTCAATGGCGACGATGGCGGTGTTTGACGCTCCATTTTTCTTCAAGTGTTCATCTATGCCGGAAACGGAATCTTCCGCTAATTTCTGGACATCATAATCAAGCGTCGTATAAACCTTCAGGCCGGCTTTTTGAATGTAGTTGTAGCCGTATTTTTCTTCAAGATAATCTTTTACATAAACGACAAAATGTGGAGCCTTGATGCCTTTTGATTCCTGCGAGAAAGCGAGGGTCTCATTTTTTGCTTTATCAAGCTCCTCTTTTGTTATGTAATTAAGTTTATACATTCTTTCAAGTATGTAATCCTTTCTCGCAAGCAATGCTCCTTTATGGCTTCCATAAGGCGAGAAATAACTCGGCGCTTTCGGCAGGCTGGCGAGCAAAGAGGATTCCGCCAAAGAAAGATCATCGGCCTTTTTGTTGAAAAATGTTTCAGCGGCCGCTTCAATACCATAAGCATTTGAGCCGTAAGGTATCTGGTTTAAGTAAAGCGTCAAGATTTCATCTTTCGTGTATGTTTTTTCAATTTTTAAGGAAAGCAAAGCCTCCTTTATTTTTCTTGTGATCGTTTTTTCCGGCGTCAGGAAAGAATTTTTAACAAGCTGTTGCGTTATGGTCGATCCGCCCTGAAGATTGTTCGGATGCAGAAGGTCGTTTATCAAGGCTCTTATTATTGCTTTTACATCTATACCCTTGTGTATGTAAAACTCATCATCCTCGGCGGCCAGTGTCGCGTCTTTTAAGTGTTGGCCTATTTTGTCGGAAGAAACGACAGTTCTTTTTTCCTCCCCATGTATGTCGTATAGAAGCGCCTTTCCGGTTCTGTCATATATTTTTGTCGATTCTATTTTGTTTGCATCATAGATGGCTGTCGGATCCGGCAGGCTGTTTAAGGCTTTAAAAAATAAAAAAACGGAGACAGGGATCATAAAAGCGGCAACGATAAAAACAGCCTTAAATATGAATCTAAAAGCCCCGGAACCCCCATTTTTTTTGTATTTGTGATTTGTTTTTTTAGGCATTGAATCGCGCTTTTATACTTATAACATATTTTTTTAAAAAATCAAGATTTGACATATTCAAAAAAATTGATAGAATTGTCAAAAGAAAATATTATTAATTAATTTTTTTATTAATTTTATGATAGAGAAAGAAGACAATTTTGATTTTGAAACAAATAACAACAACGACGAGCTTGATGAAAAGGAAGATTGGGACGACCTTGATGACGCAAGCTTGAGCGAGGACGAGCTGGATGAAGAGGACTTTGAGTAAATAATATAAAACACGGATCACCGCGCAAAGACAGCGCGGTGATTTTTATTTAATTAAAACCTCGCTTGTGTTAGCCGCGCAGATGGCGACAGCAAGAGCGTCGGCGGCGTCGTCCGGCTTTGGTATTTCAGAGAGCTCCAGGATCGCTTTGACCATATTTTGGACCTGCTTTTTCTCCGCTCGGCCGTAGCAGGCGACCGCCTGTTTGACCTGAAGCGGCGTAAACTCCCATATTTTCAGATTTTTTTTCTGGCAGGCGAGCAGAAGCACTCCGCGCGCTTGAGCAACCCTTATCGCTGTTTTTAAATTTTTAAAAAAGAAAAGGCTTTCGATTCCGATGGCGTCAGGTTTGTGTCTTTCCAAAATCTCCGCCATCTTCTCATCTATCTCAAAAAGTTTTTCTTCCGTCTTTTTTTCTGATGCGATGGTTATGCACTCGTGACCAATGTATTCAATTTTTGATCCGGATTTTTTTACAACCCCTATGCCTATCAATGTTTCCCCGGGATCAATTCCTAATATTACCATTTTTTTAAAATTCTACATTTGAATAAATGTTTTGCACGTCGTTGTTCTCGTCTATCAGCTCAAAAAGTTTCTCTACGCTATCTTTTGTTTCCGCGTCCTCTATTTTCAGCGGATTCTTGGCGACGTAATCAAGCTCGCTCTCTTTCATCTTGATGCCTTTCTCTTCTAATATCTTTGCGGCCTTAAAAAGATTTTCCGGTTTTGTGAATATCACTACTTCGCCGTCTTCTTCTTTGATCTCTTCCGCGCCGGCATCTATGGCTTCAAGCTCAAGCTCCTCCATCTCCATGCCGCCCTTTTCAGCTATTATCTTGCCGAATTTATCAAAAAGCCACATCACCGAGCCTTCCGAGGCGAAGCTTCCGCCATTTCTTGAGAGCAGAGTTTTTAGCTCTTGATTTGTTCTGTTTCTGTTGTTCGTGATCGTTTCTATCAAAAGCGCGGATCCTCCCGGGCCGAAGCCCTCGTATATTATCGTTTCAAGTTTTTCCTCGGAGTCTCCCGACCCCTTTTTTATCGCTCTTTCGATGTTCTCGTTTGGCATATTAAAAGAGCGCGCCTTTGCGACGGCAGCTCTAAGCGACGGATTCATATTCGGATCCGGGCCTTTTTCTCTGGCGGCGACGGTGATGATGTTGGCGAGCTTGGTGAATACGCCTGACCTTTTGGCGTCGGTCACCGCCTTTTTATTTTTTATTGATTTCCACTTTGAATGGCCGGACATATATTTAGCTTTTAGTTGTTAGTGTTTTTTCAGAAAAATTTATACCAAGATGTTCGTAGGCTTTTTTTGTCGCCGTTCTGCCTTGCGGGGTTCTTGCGAGAAATCCGATCTGCAAAAGATACGGCTCGTGGACATCCTCTATCGTTTCCTCCTCCTCAAATGTTGAGGCGGCGAGAGTTTTCAGTCCGACCGGCCCGCCGCTGTATTTTTCTATTATCGTTTCAAGAAGCTTGATGTCGGCGCGCTCAAGGCCGATCTCGTCTATCTCCATAAGCTCAAGCGCCTCTTTAGCGAGCTTTTTTGTTATCATTCCCGAGCCATTGACCTGCGAATAGTCGCGGACGCGCTTGAGTATTCTGTTTGCTATTCTTGGAGTTGACCTTGATACTTTTGATATCAGCTCCAAAGCCTCTTTCTCCGCCAAAACATCAAGCAGGGCGGCGGATCTTTCAAGGATCTTTTCTATCTCCTCTTTGGTGTAAAAGTCCAGCCGATAGGTCGCTCCGAAGCGCGACCTTAGAGGGGAAGAGATGGAGCCGATCTTTGTTGTCGCCGCTATTATTGTGAATCTTGGGAGCTGAAGCTGGATGGTTTTTGCGGAAGGGCCTTTGCCGATGATGATATCTAAAACGCTGTTTTCCATCGCAGGATACAGGATCTCCTCCACCAGCTTGTTTAACCTATGCACTTCATCAATAAATAAAATATCCCCTTCGGCAAGGCCCGTGAGTATGGAGGCGAGGTCGCCGACTTTTTCTATCGCCGGTCCGGATGTTATTCTTATCTGCGAGCCGGATTTTTTGGCTATTAAATTGGCCAGCGTCGTCTTGCCGAGTCCGGCCGGCCCATAAAGCAAAATATGGTCTATCGGCTCATTTCTGCCTTTCGCCGCCTCAATCAGTATCTTTAAATTGCTTTTGACGCTTTCTTGACCTATATAATCCGCCCACTCTGTCGGCCTTAGCGCAAGGTCAAAAACGGCATCTTTTTTAGGTATTGACATAATTTTTTATTCCCGTATAATGTATATTTACTAGCTTTGTATAGCTATTGGCAAACTTTACTTTATATGCTATACTTTTGTTAAATCATTGAAAAATCCATTAATCTGTAGGTAATTAGGGCAATTTTCAATCACCCTAATCGGAATGACATCTAGATGGGTACTCCGGCTCCGGCTGGGCTATACCTCTTGGTTATTCTTTGCTCAGACTCCCAAAGTCAGAGTTCTTACCTGCAGATTAATGGATTTTTTATTTTGAAACTCTGTCTATCTCTTCAATGGTTGTGATGCCGGCGAGAACCTTGAGCACGCCATCCTGCTGCATCTGTATCATACCATTTTTCTTGGCTATTTCAATCAATAGCGTTTGCGATGGATTTTTGGCGACCACATCTTCAACGTCTTTGTTTATCGTGAATATTTCAAACACCCCGACCCGGCCCTTGTAGCCGGAGTTGTTGCATTTGATGCATCCTACTGCCACCGCCACCTCGGTGTTTTCATTTATCTCCGGCATTTTGAATCCGCTCGGCATATCCGAGAGGATCTTTTTCATCATAGTTATCTCTTCGGCGGTCGCCTTTCTTTTCTGTGAGCAGAATTTGCAAACCTTCCTGACAAGCCTTTGGGCGAGGATCGAGTTTATCGCCGGCGTCAGGATATTCGGGTTGAGCCCCATATCTATCAGACGCAAGACCGCCGAAGGGGCGTCGTTTGTGTGGAGCGTTGAGAGCACCAGGTGTCCGGTCAGCGATGCGTGGATGCCTATGTCCGCCGTCTCCGAGTCTCTCATCTCGCCGACCAAAATGACATCCGGGTCCTGCCTTAAAATAGAGCGGAGTCCGGAGGCGAAGGTGTAGCCTTTTTCCGGCTCAACCTGGCTTTGCGAGATTCCTTCTATATGGTACTCGATAGGATCTTCAATGGTGATTATTTTTATGCCGGTCGTGTTTATCTTTTTTATAAATGAATAAAGCGTCGTCGTCTTTCCGGAGCCGGTCGGACCGGTGACGACTATCAACCCGTTCGGTTTTTTCAATTCTTCCCCAACGGTCTTTAAGTCATGCTCTAAAAATCCAAGCTCTTCTATGGCGACGGTCAGCTTGGCCGGATTGAGAATTCTTAACACCATAGATTCACCATTGGGGCCGGGCAGGACAGAGGTTCTTATCTCTATCGCCTTGTCGTTGGTGGATATGGAAAACCTGCCGTCCTGCGGGGTGTCGGTGATGTTTATCTTAAGCTCCGAAAGAAGCTTGATCCTGTTTAAAAGGTGTTTGTAGGTCGCTACTGAAACGCTCGTTGCCTCCTGAAGGAGGCCGTCTATTCTGAATCTTACTCGGGCATCTTTTTCCCCCGGTTCAATGTGCATGTCCGAGCTGTCCAAACTCAAAGAGCCTGCTATCAGAACCTCAAGGATCATAGAGGTGCTTTTTTCTCTCGTCGTCTCAAATATTTTCTTGAAATCCTCTATATTTTTGATCGCTTCCTGGATCTTCCAGAGATTTTCCGGCGTTATCTCTATTTCGCCGGTCAGCCCGCCGCCCTTTTTTATTATGTCGGCGTAAAGATCCCATGCCTTTTTCAAACTTTGCGTAGAAACCAGATAAATATCAACTTTAAACCCCCTTTTTTTAAGACTGTCTATCACTGATATGGTCTTTGGGTTGTTGGGGTTTTTAACGCAAACCTTCAGATTGAAATCCTGTTTTGCTATCACGGCTATCTCGCCGTTTCTAGAGCTTTCTTCATCTAAAATAACAAGCGCGTCCAGATTGACGCTTTGAGTGAGCAGGTTGGCGTAAGGCAGGCCGAGCTTCTGGGCTGTCCTAATGGTGAAGTTTTCCTCCTCCTTTTTCCTGAGCTCTTTGAATTTTTTTATCTCCTCTTCCTCCTGTTTGAAGATGTTTGTTGCCATATTAAATTTTATTTTCAATTAGAAAATAATTAGGTTTTAAATATGTGTCTTGCCAGCTTAAGCATCTTATCCTCGGCCTCTTTTAGATTTTGCGAGCTTATTGAAAACAAGGCTGTTTTGTTTTTATGGGAGCCGTTGAAAGCTCTTGAAATTTTCTCCAGATTTTCTTTGTTTTCGGAAGTGAAAACGGCAAGGGTTCCGAATTTTTCAACTTTGTCTTTCGGCGTTTCCACCAAAACGACAAGATCGTTATTTTTTTGAACAAGCAGCCTCGCATCCATTATAGCAGAAATCAGGTCATTTGAAGATAGGGAGATCCTCTCCAACTCAAAGTGCGGTATCTTTGAGATCAAAAGCCCTTCTTTTGCGTGAGCGATGTTTTTTAAAATTATCTCCGCGGCCTCGTTTTTTGTCAGTTCGCCGTTTTTAAGATGCTTTGTGATCGGCGCGTGATCGGCGCCGGACTTCAGAAGATAAGACAATATTTTAAGCGGTCTCGTGTCGCTAAGCCTTGCTTTGTTTGCGGACTCAATAAGCGCGGAAGCAAATAAATTTGTCGCCACCTGCGGATCTATCACTCCTTTTAGCTTGTAA